>NZ_DATIRM010000103.1:0-10119 GCF_035469765.1 Psychrobacter sp. | reverse complement strand
GAGATAAATTAAAGGGATATTCAGTAGAAGAAGGTAGCTTAATAGCTTGAATGTCTTTAAGTATTGGCGTTTTCCAAATGTCAGGTGCTGATAAATCTATGCTCTCATAAATGGCAGCAGTATTTAAACTTTCTAATGCTTTTAAATATCGTGGTAAGTCAGCAGCGATATTGCGCCCAACCACCACACATTCCAATAATGAGTTACTTGCCAAGCGATTTGCACCATGTAAGCCTGTATAGGCGACTTCGCCAGCGGCATACAGACCTGCCACATCCGTGACACCATTGGCATCAGTAACCACGCCGCCACAGCTGTAGTGAGCCGTTGGTGCAACCGGAATCGGCTCTTTGGTCATATCAATACCAAGCTCTAACAAGGTTTGGTAAATTTGCGGGAAATGCTCCTGCAAAAACACGGCTGGCAAGTGACTGACATCCAGATGCACATAGCCAAGACTATTAGCAATAATCTGCTCAGCTATGGCACGAGCGACAATATCTCGCGGTGCTAGTTCCGCACGCTCATCAATATCCAGCATAAAGCGGTTGCCAGTTTTTGGACAGTAAAGCCGACCACCTTCACCGCGCAATGCTTCAGAGATCAAAAAGCTGCTATCACCCAGTGCTAGACCAGTTGGATGAAATTGGATAAATTCTAAATTTGCCAAACGGCAACCTGCCTGCCATGCCATCATAACGCCATCGCCGACACAGACATTAGGCGCACTGGTTCGTTGAAATAACTGTCCTAAACCACCACTGGCTAAAACAACTGCGCGACTATAAAAGGTGATTTGGTGTTGGCTGCTATGGTCAAAGACAAGTGCGCCTTGGCATAAGCTATTATTATTATTTGCCTTTAAAAGGCTTAACGCTTCATGATAGGGCAACACAGTGATATTGGATGCGGCTTGCACTTTTACAGTCAAGGCTTCCATAACGTGTCGACCCGTTGCATCATCAGCATGAGCAACGCGTCTACAGCCATGACCGCCTTCTTTGGTTAAATGTAAATCAGCAGTTTGTAGTTCAGTTACAGGTTTTTCCTGATTCTCTTCATTCTTAATTTCTTTTGGAATTTGGGTAAAAGGTACGCCTTGCTCACATAGCCATTGGACGGCTTGCTGTCCAGCGCTTAAAATACTGGCCGTATTATTAGCTGCACATAATCCTGCACCAGCGATTAGTGTATCGGCGATATGGTCAGCAACTGAGTCATTTTTATCTAAGCTTGCAGCGATACCGCCTTGAGCATAATGGCTCGAGCAAACTTCCAGTGCTGCTTTACTTAATATCATAATGCTCAGCGACTCTGGTAAAGCAAGGGCAGTGCTTAGTCCTGCAAGACCTGCACCAATGATGAGTACATCTGTCTTTACGACAGTGTCAGAGTTCTGAGGCACGTCAGAGCCACCTTTAACGTTTGACCAGATTGCGTTCATATTATGCTGCCCCAACATTTGCAAAAAGCGCACGATCTTTGACGATGTCGCCGCTTGCTGTTACACGTTGTTTTTGTGATTCGGCAAAATCAAGCATACGTTGTAGTGGCTTTCTAGCTGCCGCTGCAAGCTCAGGCGTCATTAATACTTCACCACTATTATTCACCAAACATTGCTCAATACCTTTTAGACCATTCATCGCCATCCATGGACAAAAAGCACAGCTCTTGCAGCTGGCACTTTCACCAGCCGTCGGCGCAGCTAAGAAACGCTTATTTGGCGAGCGCTTTTGCATTTCGTGCAAGATACCCAAATCGGTCGCTACGATAAAGGTATCGGCATCCATCTCATAGGTAGATTGCAATAGCTTACTGGTCGAACCAACCACATCGGCAAGCGCAACGACACTGTCTGGAGATTCAGGATGTACCAATACTTTCGCAGTAGGATATTCAGCTTTTAATTGTTCAAGTTCAGTGGCTTTAAACTCATTATGTACCATACATGAGCCTTGCCAGAGCAGCATATCTGCGCCAGTCTCACGGGCAATGTATTTACCTAAGTGTCTATCCGGACCCCAAATGATAGGTTCGCCTTGCGCATGTAGATGACGAATAATATCAATACCGACTGAGGAGGTAACTACCCAATCAGCTCGCGCTTTCACTGCCGCACTGGTATTAGCATAAACCACCACCGTACGCTCAGGATGGGCATCACAAAAGGCAGAAAACTCATCGGCAGGGCAGCCCAAATCAAGCGAGCATTCTGCTTCCAAATCTGGCATTAGAACCGTTTTTTCCATACTGAGTATCTTTGCCGACTCACCCATAAATCGTACGCCTGCCACGACCAATGTCTGTGCACTATGTGCCTGACCAAAGCGTGCCATCTCAAGTGAATCACCAACACAGCCACCTGTAGCCAATGCTAAATCTTGAATAAAAGGATCGACATAATAATGTGCAACCAATACCGCGTTGTTATCTTTTAATAGCTGCTTAATATTTTCTTCAATCACAAGTCGTTCTGCACGCGGCAAGTCGGCAGGCATCTTTGCTTTCGCATATTCAATATTCATTTGAGTGGCAATGCGATTGTCAGTACTCATAATCGGTGCGTCATACGGATAAGTTTTCATAAGTGCAAACCTTTGATGCAGTAACGACACGTCATTTGCCGTTAAAAGTGAGTCAAATAAATACGACTAAAAGTCAACTATTTTAATTATGCTCATTTTGAGTATAAATACAAGCGGTTTTTTATAGGTTTATAACTTATTCATGACTGATTTTGTATAATTACAACCACGAGCTATGATAATCATCGATTCAAGCTATACTGAGCACATGATCAATGGCTTAGTATTTAAGCTTTATTTCATAATTAAAATAAAAGGTAATCATTAACGTCATGACGTTGTCTTATTCAAATGCTCATCAACAAGGTAGCGGTACGACCGAAGTCGTCGCGGTACTGGTCGCGATTACTGAACATACGGCGCGCGTTTTAACCGTTGATCAAGGTAAGCTTTTACCTAATGGCCCTCTCATGCCATTACATCGCTCGTTGCAAGCAGGCGTGCGTCAATGGGTTGAGGAGCAAACGCAGCAGCCACTTGGTTATTTGGAACAGCTATACACCTTTGTTGATACCAATAGACGCAATGATGATGGTCATGCGCTGGTTTACGTCAGCTATCTAGGCTTGGTGCAAGAGGCGAAAACGCAGCTACAAAGCCAAGCTTTATGGCGTGATTGGTATGATTATTTTCCATGGGAAAATCATTTAGACGGTATGCCGACTATCATTATGGATTACATTGTGCCGGCGTTATTGACTTGGGCGGATGATGCAAAAGAGTTTGATATTCAGCACCGCCGTCGTCAGCGTATTGGTTTATGCTGGGGCGTCAGTGAAATGTCCCTAAGTAATTCCGCTCAAAATAAAAGTACACTTTCAAATACAGAGACCAACAATCAACCAATAAATAACGAAGAATACGAGAATAGGGAATGGATTGCAGAACATGTCCTTCTGCGTTATGAGATGCTGTACGAAGCAGGCCTTATTGCAGAAGCACCGACCTATCCACCAAATCATTTGTCTAATGCTCAATCCAATAATGAGTTTAAATTACCTAGTAACTGGTCGCAGCTTATAGGGTCGCCGATGTACTATGACCATCGCCGCGTGATTGCGATGGCTATCTCAAGATTGCGTGCAAAAATTGAATATCGACCGCTCATTTTTGGCTTGATGCCAGATGTATTTACCTTGTCGCAGTTGCAGCAGAGTGTTGAAGCACTATCAGGAATACGCTTACATAAGCAAAACTTTCGTCGTCTGCTCGAATCTCAAAATCTTGTGCTAGAAACCGGGCAGAGTAGTAGTGCTCAACGTGGTCGTCCCGCCAAGCTTTATCGTTTTCGCCATGATATTGAACTGCAAAGTTTGCTGATGGATAGTAAATTGCCTAAACGTAAATAGCATAAATATCTACATAATTTTCCCCCATATCAAAGCTAGATAAACTTCGTAAGTTCACAAATTTTCGCCCATTTCTTGCGAGGCTCGACACTTTACGTTATATTTATGCTCATTTTGAGTTTAAGTAAACAAAGTTTATATCAATCATTGCGCAAAAATAAGGGCTAAAAATGACAGTTAAACAAGAGCCAGCATTGGCTAAGGTGTTACTTAAACCTTTGGTTAAAGCAGCATTAACAGAAGATTTAGGCAGGCGCGGTGATGTCACTTCACAAGCGACCATTCCAGCCAATATGCAAGCGCAATTACAAATCAAAGCGCGCCAAGCAGGCGTGATATGTGGTATGGATTTGGCGCGCTTATCTTTTGCTTTAATTGATGAGCAGATTGAATTTATTGCTCAAGTCCATGATGGTGAAGTGGTCGAAGCTGGCGCGGTATTAGCAACTGTCCACGGCAATGCGCGAAATCTACTGACAGCAGAGCGTACCGCACTTAACTTTATGACCCATCTTAGCGGTATTGCGACAGATACCAAAAAGATTGTCGACAGCGTTACAGAGTATCCAGCGCAAATTACCTGTACCCGTAAAACCATTCCAGGCTTACGTATCGTACAAAAATATGCCGTACGCTGCGGTGGTGGACGCAATCATCGTTTAGGGTTGGACGATGCAATTTTAATCAAAGACAATCACATTGCTATTGCAGGTGATATTAAAACAGCGATTGAGCAAGCACAAAAATTTGCTGGGCATCTGATTCCAATCGAAGTGGAAGTCGACACATTAGCGCAGTTAGAGCAAGCACTCGATACTGGTGTGAGCTTAGTGCTTTTGGACAATATGTCGCCTGAGATATTGTCGCAGGCAGTAGCGATGTGTAAAGGTCGCGCCAAAACGGAAGCATCCGGCGGTATCACGCCTGAAACCGTAAAAGCCGTCGCAAAAACGGGTGTCGATTTTATCGCGATGGGATATTTAACTCATAGCTCGACTGCATTAGATATCGGTCTTGATTTTAGAGCGTAAAATAGGTATTTGGTTCAATAGTTTAAATCATTGGTGAGTTGAAGCGTTGATTATTAGCATATTAAAAGAGCACCTTGCTATTGAGTTTATAGTGATTTATTTCTACAAGAAAACGTAAATAAAGTAATGATTTAATAGGCTTATCTGCCTATGCTACAATGCCGCTGCTACCGACTATTAGGTCATCGCTACAACCGTAGGGTGACCTTATCTTTTTGCCCAGTTTGACCAATAGACAAGCGAGCACTCAGTGGATACTGAAATTATTAAAATCATCTTGGCCTTTGTGGTCTTGATCAATCCTTTTGCAGCTTTGACGCTGTTTTTGGACTTGACGCGCGGCTACTCGATGATTGATCGACGTAAAGTAGCACGTATTGCCTGCTTGACTATTTTTATCACCATTAGCTTTTTTACTGTAGCCGGTGAAGTATTGCTAAAAGCGCTTGGTATCTCTATTGGCTCGTTCCAGTTGGCAGGTGGTATTTTAGTATTTCTAATTTCCTTAAATATGATGAACGGTGAAGGTAACCCAGCTAAGCCTGATCAAGAAAACTTCGATGTTGAGTATGACAAACATGCACCACCAAGTACAGCCTCAGCGGTAGTACCACTGGCTATCCCTATGATGATTGGTCCTGGTGGTATCTCGACAGTTATTATTTATTCTTCGCAAATCTCAGGTATATTGCGCGTTTCTGCGGTTATCGTTGCAGGTTTACTGATCAGTCTGTTTTGTTATTTAGCATTGATGGCGGCAGGTCGTATCAGTCGTTTATTGGGTGATACGGGACTCAATATTATGAGTCGAATTATGGGTATGCTACTGGCTGCAGTTGCTATTGAAATCATCGTTAACGGGCTACGCACGCTGTTCCCTGATTTGATCTAGTTTTTTAGACTATAAAAGCGATTTAATCTGTTAAGTAAAAAGCCAAATACTTTTAAAAAGGTGTTTGGTTTTTCTGTTTTTTAAGCGGCGTATTCGTTTTTGGTTAAAGGGTTTTGAGTAGAAAACTATGCTTTAGCTTTGATATAAATGCCAAGCCAAATAAAGCATCAATATACCGACCAAGGCATCAAGGATATTCCACGCTTTTGGTTTGGCAAATAAAGGTTTGAGTAACCTTGCGCCATAGCCGAGCGCAAAAAAGAAACAGAACGAAGCGCTGACCGCACCTACTGCAAAAGCAAGCTTACTACTGGCACCCGTTGAAACCATCCCAACCAGCACCAAGGTATCTAAATACACGTGGGGATTGAGCCAGGTAAAGCCAAAACATAGTAGTAACGCCTTTTTTAAGCTAGTGACGACTTGTCCATCGACGGTAAGGGCGTGTGATGAGCGCACACTGGCATACAAGCTTTGCAAGCCATAACCTAGTAAAAATAAGACGCCCGCCACCTTTGCACTATTGACCACTTGCGGATAGCGCACCGTTACCGCGCCAAAACCACCAATGCCAGCTGAAATTAAGAGTGCATCACTTACGGCGCAGAACAGACATACAAAAAATATGTGCTCGCGTTTAAGTCCTTGTTTAAGGACAAAGGCATTTTGAGAGCCAATGGCGATAATTAATGATAAGCCAAGCAAAAAACCAGAACTGTAATCAGTGATATTCATGATAACTGTTTTATCCTTCAAAAAACGCTGACGTTTGCTTACTGGCAGCGCGGTAAAAAGCTGTTAAGATGAGGGATTGAATGGTCGAATGCAATCAGTAAATAGGCGAGGAGCAGGGTAAGTTATGGTCATAAGTTTGACAAGAATGCTACAGTCATTTGGGCAAGCACAAGACGACCTGCCAACCGCCGCTGCCAAAAATGCTCAACAAACGGCAGCAAATAATACTGCGACTAACGAGAATGCACTTAGCAATATTGGGGATAGTAAGTCAGACAAGATGTCCAAATCTTCTGTTTCAGCACTTAGCGAGCCGCAGCGTACTGAGCGTATTTGCGATGCCTTAGCGCAAGTGTCTGATATTCGCACGCCAACCCCGTTGACTGATCGTTATTGGTCCAATCGTGCCCAGATGCGACCAACCAATAGACCACCTTTTGACCCAGATACCTTATGGTTTCTCAAACATGGACGCTGTCCGATTATGACTGAGCTTGTGAATGTGGTCGATGCAGCCACACTAAATGCCATGCCAATTGAGGCGGTTGCTATATTAGATAGAATTAATAGCAAACTAAAACGCTATCGCGAGTGGAGTAGTGAGCTCAATGATGAGCAACAGCAACAACATAATGAGCGGCAATTTGTCATTGATAAGCTGATATCCGAAAGCATTCCAGAAGCCTTGCGTCATTATGAGCAGCTGCAGCGCTTTAGCCCGCACCGCACCAAAAACAGCACCGTACAGGGTAAAATGACCGCAGGTGATATGCTCACAGATTTGTTTCTAGAGATTGATTATGAACTTGATGAGTTACTAGATGAATTGCATCAAACGGTAATGAACCGTCTGGCTTCAACACACCGTTATGTCAAAAGCCGTACACAAAATTAGTCGCCAGTTTCTTATACTGTTAAAAAATTAGCATCAGTAAACACAAACAACTCAATGCATAACAATATAGGGCTTTAATAAAGCCTTATTTTTTTGTTTAATAAAATCATCAAATACTATCAAAAATAATAATAAATTTGCCAATTAATACTATTAAATAATAAGGATGCTCTTATGACCCAAATCACTGCCATGCTTATCATGTTTGTTTTATATGGAGTGTTACCCGCAGCGGGTCTGTATTTAGGCTATCGTGGTATCAAAAAGGTGACGGCACCCAAAATGTTAGAGTATAAAGCGATGCCGCAATTGGGTTATATTCCCGAAAAAAGCTTACCGGTTGACGTCAAAGCTGCACTAACCCAAATTAATGAGAAAGGTGAAAAGCTGCGGCTCATTTATGGCGATACCAATAATGATGGCAAGATAGATGATAAAGATGCAGTGAGTGAAACCTATATCACCATTCAAAATCTAATGGATAAACATGTACCGCAAGCAGTAGCCGATTATCGCCGTTTGCATGATCTAGATGGCACGCTGGCTGATAATACTAAAATTAAGCATTCTGATGTCACTGGTAAAGAAGCGCTGTTGGATGTATTAAAAACCATTAATACCCAGTTTGATGACTTGCTTAATGCATCCTATCATCAAGATGGACAAAAACTACTGGCAACCAATCGATATCTACAACAGCGTTTTGACAATCCTAAAGTAGATGCAGATACGCAGTTGCTTAACAATACTACTAAAATAGAGCGGATTGAAAAGCTATAACACAATACTGTTAATAATAAAGATGTGAAATTGTGAGTGATAAATAGTCGAGATAATAATTTACGTTTGAACGATTAAGAGTGAGTTGCTATGAGTTTATTGATAGGCATTGGTGTCATAACGACAGTGAGCGTCTTTTATTTTGGTAGAAAAGGCTGGCATGCTTTTCATAAAGCGGTTGGCATTACGCCAGGTGTACTCATTTATAAAAATGCTAATGCGCCATTATCGTTAGCAAGCATCAGCTGGCAACAACTAAACCTAAATAAAAAGCACCTTAAGCCTTTAACAGATATGCAGCTACGCCAGCTGCAACGTATTGATGAAAAGGTAGCCAGTTATTACGCCTATCAGATAGAACTAAAATCACAAGAAAAGACGCCTGCAATTACTGAAGCGCAGTTCGTATTGCATAAAATGCTACATATACGGTTGCCCGAAATGCTTGATAGTCATTATAGATTGATGACGATTAGTCCAACCACTAACAACCTGAATTCTCAGCTACGAGTGGAGGCAGGTAAATTACTGCAAGAAGTATTAGATAATATTGAGCAGCGCTTGGATAACCTGCTAGAGCAGATGGAGCAGCAGCAATTACAGGATTTGCGAGTAATGAAAAGCTATATTGATAGTCATAATCACTAGAATTTTAGCGAATAGAGAATACTTATTAATACCACGTACAAAAAAGCTGCCAATGATTATGTATCATTGGCAGCTTTTTATTAACTACGCTAAATCTAAAACAGATTAGCGTTTATCATTGCGGTCACGGGTATTACGGGTGCCGCGACTGGCAGGACTACCACTACTTTTTGGTTTGGCACTACTACTGGTACTATTACGATTATCGCCACGAGTGTCAGTACGACGTGCTTTAAGCGGTTTATTTCTGATACGCTCTTGCTTTTCTTTAGCAGCACCATGCAGACCAGTACCATAACGTGGGCGTAAGTTCACTAGGTCTGTCAAAGTATTAATATCTTTTCTATCAAGCTCTAAGAAGCGACCTGTACGTAGCTCTTTTGGTAACGCGATATTACCATAGCTCGTACGTAATAGACGGCTGACTTTCAGACCTTGTGATTCAAATAGGCGGCGTACTTCACGGTTACGGCCTTCTTTAAGCTGCACATGATGCCATTTATTGACACCTTCACCACCGCCTTCTTTGATATCTTCAAATTTGGCCAAGCCATCTTCTAACATGACACCTGTTGTCATCGCTCGTGCCATATCTGGGGTAACATCACCCAATACCCGTACTGCATATTCACGGGTAACTTCGCTAGAAGGATGCATCAAACGATGCGCCATTTCACCATCGTTAGTAAATAATAATAGACCTGTAGAATTAATATCCAAACGCCCAACCATCACCCAACGATCATGAGTTAGCTTTGGTAAGCGTTCAAATACAGTAGGACGACCTTCTGGATCATTGGCTGAGCACACTTCACCTTCAGGCTTATAGTAAGCTAAAACGCGGCGCCGTTTCTCATTCTCGGCAGTATATTTAATCTGACGGCCATCAACGCGAATCTCATCACCTTGCTCAACGCGGTCACCAATAGTCGCAGGACCGTTATTAACGGTTACACGGCCTGCTTTAATGACTTCTTCCATCTGACGACGTGAACCAAGTCCCATACGGGCAAGTGCTTTCTGTAATTTTTCATCTTTCATAACGATTTCCTTGAATCGGTGGGTTTACATTTCTCAATGTATAAATTTGGACTGAGCATTATACGCTATTTTAATGGTTTTAGCACGCGGCTCAGTTCTTATAAACTGTATTAAATTCTAATTATATAGAAAAAGATAAAATAAAGTTTGTTAAATAAAAAAT
>NZ_DATIRM010000102.1:0-1884 GCF_035469765.1 Psychrobacter sp. | reverse complement strand
AAAATATATGTCTATACAGTCACTTCCATAAACAAAGAGGCATTAACATGAACAAACAAGCACTGATCGTTGTCGACATTCAAAATGAGTATTTTCCACAAGGTAAACTCGCACTCGTTGGTATTCACGAAGCCGCTGATAATGCTGCTTTGGTTATTGCGTCTGCTAGAGAAAAAGGTCATACCGTCATTCATGTTCGTCATGAAATGCCTTCTACTGACGCACCAATCTTTACGCCTGATACCGATGGTGTACAGATTAATGAGAAGGTGAAACCAATAGAAGGTGAAGCCGTCGTCGTGAAGCATTACCCCAATTCATTCCGTGAGACTGATCTGAAAGAGCTATTAGATAAAGAATGTATCAAAGACGTGACCGTGATTGGCGCCATGAGCCATATGTGTGTGGATGCCACCGTTCGTGCGGCAGTGGACTTTGGTTATACAACGACCACGATCCATGATGCGTGTGCCACGCTTGATCTTGAATTTAATGGAACGACAGTACCCGCAGCTCAGGCTCATGCCACCATCATGGCAGCGATTGAGTTTCTATATGGCGAAGTGATTGATACGCAAACGTGGATTGCGCGTTAATACTGAGTATTTAACCAAACCCTCATTAAGTCGTAAAACAGACTCACCAACAATATTTTCATCAATAAGGTATCAAATTATGAAAATAGCCAAATCGCTGACCAGTACCACGCTGTTAAGTGGCGTGATGTTCCTAACGGCATGTACCACCTTCGCCAGTCCAGCAGCGAATCCTAACGCTGTAAAAGAGACGGCGACCAATATCGTTCAATTTCAGCAAATCCGCAATGCCACAATTAAGCTCGATTATGCCGGCACTACTTTTTTAGTCGACCCTATGCTAGCACCTAAAAATGCTTATGCAGGGTTTGCAGACACTCTGAATAGCGAAATTCGGTATCCAATGGTAGATTTGCCGATGTCTGTTGCAGAGGTAATAAGGGCTGACGCCATTATTTTGACCCATTTACATGCTGATCATTGGGACGATGCCGCACGCAACCTAGTCCCTCGTGACATGCCAATTTTCACCCAAGATAAAGCGGATGCCGCTACGGTACGTAAAGATGGCTTTACCGATGTCAGAGTACTGACAGAACAAGGCGTTGTGTTTAAAGGCACTAGAATCAATAAAACCATTGGACAGCATGGTACTGATGAGATGTACAAAGTTCCAGCGCTTGCTCAGTCACTTGGCAAAACGATGGGTATTGTATTCCAAAAACCAAACTACAAGACGGTTTATGTCGCAGGGGATACCATTTGGAATAAGGAAGTAGAGAATGCGCTTACTCGCTACAAGCCTGATGCGGTCATCCTTAACACAGGTTATGCAAAGCTCACTACCTTTGTTGATGACTCTATCATCATGGGTAGAGAGGATGTATACCGTGCGTACAAATTCTCTCCTAACGCTCAAATAATTAATGTGCACATGGACACGGTCAATCATGGAGAACTGTCAAAGGCAGAGCTGCGCCGCTTTATCGAGGAAAAACACTTAGATAAACAGCGTGCGCTTGTTCCTAATGATGGTCAGTACTACAAGTTCTAGTTTTTTATAAGTAGGTTTTTAGAAGCATCCTTGTCTAGTAATAATCAAAGATTATTGCTAGACAAAATAAACACTGCATAACTGAAATAGCTTATGAATATTCCAAACTCTTCTGGTAATGCCCCTTTCGTTCTTTCGGTGCTCGATAATGCCTTCACCGGCGTTGGCCACACGATAGAGGACACCTTTAAAGAGATGATCACTCTTGCGAAACTGGCTGAAAAAATCAAGTTTATAAGGCGGAAAGTGCAAGCCTAAATCAGATAACAGCCTTTCCTGCAAGTTTGGTAAAAA
>NZ_DATIRM010000101.1:0-11473 GCF_035469765.1 Psychrobacter sp. | reverse complement strand
ATGCGGCGATACATATCGATTGCACCCTTAAAGACAGTTTTACCCGCGCTCATCTCATAACGATAGTCGCTCGATGCAATCCATAAACGCAACATATCCGCGCCCGTTTTATTGATCTCTTCTTGCGGCGTGATGATATTACCGAGTGATTTACTCATCTTACGACCGTTTTCATCAACTACAAAACCATGGGTCAATACTTGCTTAAATGGTGGGCGCGCGTACATGGCTTCTGAGGTCAGCAATGACGTCTGGAACCAGCCACGATGTTGGTCAGAGCCTTCTAAGTACATATCAGCAGGATTGGTTAACTCGTCGCGCTGATCAAGTACGGCAAAATGCGTGGTGCCAGAGTCAAACCAAACGTCTAAGGTATCAGTCGCTTTATCATAATCAGCGGCTTCCGCGCCCAAGAAATCCTCACAGCTAGCATCAAACCATGCTTCTACACCGCCTTCATTGATTTTTTGTGCAGCAACTTCCATCAGCTCAAGCGTATTTGGGTGTAGTTCACCAGTTTCTTTATGGGTAAAGAAAGTAATCGGTACGCCCCACGTACGCTGGCGAGAGATACACCAGTCAGGGCGACCTGTCATCATAGATTCAATGCGATTTTGACCCCATGCTGGTGTCCATTGAACTGCTGGAATATCAGCAAGCGCGCGCTCACGCAAACCTTGTGTTTCCATGCTGATAAACCATTGCGGCGTAGCACGGAAAATGATTGGCGATTTATGACGCCAGCAATGCGGATAGCTATGCTCAATTTTGGTATGGCTAACCAGATGACCGTTTTCGTGTAGGGCAGCGATGATTTGTGGATTGGCTTTATAGATGTGCTCACCGGCAAATACTGCCGCGCTGTCTAAATAAACGCCCGTACCACTGACTGGATTTTCAATCGGTAAGTCATACTTTACCCCAACGATATAATCGTCAAGACCATGACCCGGTGCAGTATGTACTAAGCCAGTACCGCTATCAGTCGTCACGTGATCGCCTAAGATTAATGGCACTTGGCGCGCTTCAATCAGTGGATGCTGAGCATGTAGACCTTCAAGCTCGCGACCTGATACGGTAGCTAAGACACCTTTATTCTCAAGTTTAAATTCACTTAACGCCGACTCAACCAAATCAGTCGCCAGTAGCAAGTTGCCGTTTTCAGTAGCGACCACGCTATAGTCATGCTCAGGATGCACTGCAATAGCTTGGTTGGCAGGCAATGTCCAAGGCGTCGTCGTCCAGATAACGGCAGCGATATTGCCGTCTATTTCAGCCAATGCCGCAACTTTGTCACTGTCTACAATATCAAAGCTGACATAAATGGCGTCTGAAACTTTATCTTGATATTCAACTTCAGCTTCAGCCAGAGCAGAGCTACAGTCCAAGCACCAGTTGACCGGCTTCATACCGCGAGTCACATGACCATTGTCATAAATTTTGGCAAGGGCGCGCACGATATTCGCTTCTTGATAGAAGTTCATCGTTAAATAAGGATTGTCCCAATCACCAAACACACCCAGACGTTTAAAATCCGCCTTTTGCAGTTCAATTTGAGTACTGGCGTATTCACGACAGAGACCGCGGAATTCGGTGGCAGAAACCTTTTGACCCACTTTACCGTGTTTAGCTTCGACTTTTTGCTCGATAGGCAGACCGTGACAGTCCCAGCCGGGTACATAAGGCGCATCAAAACCAGATAGAGTTTTTGACTTCACGATAATATCTTTAAGTACTTTATTGACCGCATGACCCAAGTGAATCTGACCATTGGCATAAGGAGGACCATCATGCAAAATGTATTTGGTTGCCCCAGCACGTGCCGCGCGAATTTTACCGTAAACGTCGTCTGCTTCCCAAGCTGCTAGCCAATCTGGCTCACGTTTGGCAAGATTTGCGCGCATCGCAAATGGCGTGTCAGCAAGATTTAGCGTGTCTTTATAGTCTTGGCTTGGCATATCAGTACTTTTATCAGTCATAGAAGGCGTCTTTTAGAATGGTGATTGAAATGTAAATTGAGTTAAAAGTGCGTGTAAAGCTGGCTACAAAAGCTAAGGTATTAATTTGATTGAGAGTAGATAATACTCGCTATTATATGACAAAAAGAGTGGGGTAAGAAGAGCTGCCGAGTATCGTTTCTATGTCCGCCAAAACCGCCACAAAATTCATTTAACAAGCGATTGCTACTTATTTTGTATCTGCTAGGATAATAAAGGTGATAATAAATTGAGCAATCAATATCCATGCTGTCTTTATGTACAAGACTGCATCATATCACTATCGTCAGATAATCCCTACTCTCAGTAGTTAATGGTCGTTGTTGATTTAACTGTTTTTATTCATTGATTTTAATCTGCATCACATATCATATCCGATTCAATTCTATTTAAAGACACGCAACATACACTTATGGGGGTCAGTTCATAAGCGAGCTCTGCTATAGGGGTTTTTGCGTGAGGTGCTAGACTAAGACTATAGTTAATTTTTTTCCTAAAAAACTGACGACAGCCACAATCTTAATTTCAACGACCATTCAGGCTGAATACCTGTCAGTCCTTGGCTCATCTCACCATCTTTTAATATGACATAAGAGGGTGTAACTTGTCCCTGCCAATCATCAAAGATAACGCCTTGTTGGTCATTAATTGTCGTAAAATTATAATTATGTTCCTTAAGATAGCCATCTAGCTCTTGGTTAGAGCCAGATTTTATAGCGACCGTAACGATTGGATAGTTATTCTCTGCTGCCAATGTATTAATAGTTGGCGAGGTCACGCTACATATCGGACACCAAGTACCCCAAAAATATACCAACGTTGGTTGTTCATTGCTCAGCGCTGCTAAGTCAACGACTTGCCCTTGATAGTCCATTAATTGCAGCTGTGGATTGGCTGGCATGACCGGTTGTCGCCACCAGTTAACAGCAGTATAAACAATAGCAAATACCAAGCCATAGAGCAGCACAGTTTTAATAATTGACAGTGCTTTTTGCTTGGGTGTCTTTTTAGGTTTCTCAGTCGTCTTGTCGATATTAGTCGTCATAATGGCTGCTTTTTTGCTAGGTGGTTTTTATAAGTCGTTTTTAATAGATAAAAATATACGGCTGAATGGTCAGCCGTATTATTAAAATTTCTTACTATATGACACTGATACTAAGCGATGTCTATTAAGTAATTGGCACCAACCATTAAGGTTTTTGGGCGCGGTCTTGTAATGGATCGCCAGTGAGCACACTACCTGAGTTTTCACGGCGCTCTTCATCACTCAACTTGCTCGCTGGAATTTTGGATTTTCGCTTCCATTTTAAGCTAAACAAGTCATCACGGCGATCAAGCAAATTGTGGACCGAACCTTCGTTACGGACGTGAGTGAGCTTGTCTAAATTCACATCTGAAAAGAAAACCATCTCAGTGTTGGCCGTCGTTTCTGCCATAATCGCATCATGCGGGAATGCAAAATCTGAAGGCGAGAAGATAGAGGACTTCGCATATTGAATATCGAGGCTTTCAACTTGCGGTAAGTTACCCACTGATCCACAAATCATCACGTAACATTCGTTTTCAATGGCTCGCGCTTGAGCACAGTGGCGCACACGTAAGTAGCCGTTTTTGGTATCTGTCCAAAAAGGCACGAACAAAATATCCATATCGTCGAGCGCCAACAAGCGGGCAAGCTCAGGGAATTCAACGTCGTAACAGACCAAAATACCAATACGACCGGCATCGGTATCAAATACCTTCACCTCGTCACCGCCTTCAATCACCCAAGCACTACGCTCATGAGGGGTAATATGAATCTTGCGCTGTTCTTCAACCGTTCCATCGCGGCGACATAGATAACTGACATTGTACAGCGTGTCGTCTTCATCTAGTAACGGCATGGAGCCCATAATAACGTTAACGTTATAGCTGACCGCTAAATGCGATATTTCGTTTTTAAACCACTCGGTATAACCTGCCAAAAAGCGAATCGCAATGTTTTGATCCGTCGACTCACACAAACCCATCAATGGCGCGTTAAAAAATTCTGGCAAGCAGGCAAAGTCTGAGTTGTAATCAGCCATAACGTCGACAAAGAATTCAACCTGTTGCAATAGCTCTTCAGGTGACTCAACTTCACGCATCTGCCACTGGATACCGCCAATGCGCACCTCAGACTTGCGCGTATTGGGCTTATAGTCTTTGGGCTCATAATAAATATTTGCCCACTCAAGTAAGGTTGCAAAGCCTTTAGACTGTTTGTCATCTGGCAAATAAGCGGTCAAAATACGCTTGACGATAAAGCCATTGGATAACTGGAAAGATAGCGCAGAATCATGAATTTCACGTGCTGCAACCGCATCAATGTAGTCACCCGGGGTCAAATCTTGGTGGTTATGGTAGTTAGGGATACGACCTCCAGCTAAAATAGCGCGGAAGTTTAACTGACGGCACAGCTCTTTACGCGCATCATACAGCCTACGACCCAAGCGATAACCACGATATTCAGGATCAATCAGCGCATCTAAACCATAGATAGCATCGCCTTCAGGGTTGTCTCTGATAATCTCTTTATGACCAATCAAGTCATCGTACGTGTGCGGATTAGAGAATTTGGCATAATCAACACGCATAGAGAGGACAATACCAATCAGCTGGTCATGGTCGAATAAAGCAATCTGCCCTTCTGGAAAGGCATCAATCAAAGTATTAATGGTAGTCTTTGACCATGCACCGCCTAAATTGACATACACACGGTCCATTAAGGCTTTTAATTGGGGATAGTCTTTTTTCTTAATCTCTGCAATCGTTAAATGAAAGTCTTCCGGTTTTTCTATCTTACTCATAAAATTCCTGTCTGTTGTTTCTGTAAGCGGGTGTTAATAAGTGATTTTAGTGAAATAAGCGGCTTAAATACAATAAATGGGATAGTTCATATCTTTGGAGTAATTTTTATAAGAGCTGTTGGACGCAGCAAAATTAAATCTCCTAGATTTTCGTGTAACCCTGTCGATAAAAACATATCAATAGTCTTTGAGAATCGTTACAATAATTTATCTGTATGTTTACAATAAGTTATCAAATCTACCTCGAATATTATTGTTTTAATGAGGTGTTTCTATGAATTTACAAGTACATTGAATAGATGTTTGATATGCGCTGCGGTTGCTATGATATCAAGCTAATGAGCCAATAACAGTCAAACGCTGTAAGTATTTGCTAGGTTTTTGTGAGTCATTAAGCTGCATAGAATCAATTTTTTATAAAATTGAGCGTAACTTTATTTTACTTGGTCATCTTTGACAATGATCCGTTAGGAATTTTTAATGATACCTGAAACTCATGCTGCTGCTTTTGGCACGTTAAATGAGATCGAAGATACTACACTGGTAAAATTTGTCTATGTCAGTAGCTTAACGTTTGGCTCGCGTTTTAGTACGACGATATTTGAAGAAGTAGAAAATCATGCGCGCAACTTCAATCAGCAGCATGGTATTACAGGCACGTTATGCTATGGCAACGGACATTTTTTGCAGTGCATTGAGGGTGAAAAAGAAAAAATAGCTGCATTGACTCAGCGTATCTTTGCCGATACCCGCCATAAAAATGTGCGGGTATTATTACTGCAAGTCATCAAACAGCGCAGCTTCTCTGATTGGCGTATGCGCTTATTGTTTTTGGAGCGTTGGTTATGGTCGCCTGCGACCCAAAAACAAGCGACACAGCTATCACCATTTTTGCCATTCTCGCCACACGACTGGAGCGCCGCGCATACTGAGCAGTTTCTGCAAGTCATCAAAAATTTTGAGACACCGTCTCATATCAAGGCAGCAGGTATTACTTACAATGCGCTCGGCAATATGGTGCGTCATGTCGCCGCTCCGCATCAAGCTTTTTTAGTCGTCCAAGGTTTTTTGAGTGTGCTTTTGGCTATAGGACTGATGTTATTATATTTATAAGCTAGATGATGAAGATCATAAAACATACGGTATAGTTTTATTATTGATGATAAAACTGCCTTTATAAAAAAGACGCTAGACTTAAACGTTTAGCGTCTTTTTTGTGTGATTAAGCTTTTAATACATTAAATAAGTAATCAATCACATATCAAAAATCTTACCACGATTCATAATATTATTGGGGTCAAAGACTTTTTTTACTTCACGCAAGTAATCAATCTCAGTCTCGCTGCGGCTATAATGTAAATAAGGTTTTTTGGTCATCCCCACACCATGCTCAGCTGAGACCGAGCCACCATATTTTTGTACCCTTTCAAATACGTATTTATTAACGACCTGACATTCTGCAAAGAAATCATCTTTGCTCATGTTTTCAGGTTTTAAAATATTAAGATGCAAGTTACCATCACCGATATGACCAAACCAACAAACTTCAAAGTCAGGGTAGTTACTGCTGACAATGTTATCAATCTCAGCGATAAAATCGGGTACATAACTGATGAGTACCGACACATCATTCTTATAAGGGGTGAATACTGAGATGGTCTCAGAGATATATTCGCGCAGCTTCCATAGCTCTTCCGCTTGCGCTAGACTTTGACTCATTACACCATCGACGACCCAACCTTGCTCCATGCAATCCTCAAATATCGCCATGGCTTTATCCATAATAGGCTCATAAGGTGCTTCAAATTCTAATAGCGTATAAAACTTAGTGCGCGATTCAAATGGCTCTTGCACTTGACCATGTGCCATGAGTTTATCAATCGCTACATCATCAAAGAATTCAAACGCCGTTAAATCAATCTTTGCCTGAAAAGCGGATAGGACATTCATCACATCGTTAAAGCTGTCCATACCCAGCACCATGACATTTAAGTCTTGCGGCTGACGCTCAAGCTTGATTTGTGCATGAGTAACAAAGCCAAGTGTACCTTCGCTACCAATAAATAATTGGCGCAAATCATAGCCGGTGGCATTTTTGACCATACCGCGATTGAGCTGCAAGATATCGCCTTTACCAGTGACCACAGTCAGTCCCATAATCCATTGACGGGTCATGCCATAACGAATCACTTTAATACCGCCAGCATTGGTGCCGATATTACCACCTATTTGACTGGAGCCAGCTGAGGCAAAGTCGACAGGGTAGTAGAGGTCTTTTGATTCGGCAAACTGCTGCAATTGCTGAGTGACCACACCGGCTTCAATCTCAACCATGCGATCGGCAGGATAGAACTGTCCGATTTGGTTCATTTTATCCATACTAACCACAATCTCGCCATTGGCGGCGACCGCGCCGGCAGATAATCCTGTACGACCGCCACTTGGCGTCAATACCACATTGTGTTCATTGGCAAGTAACACAATCGCTTGTACTTGATCAGTAGTCTTTGGAAAGACAATAGCCGCGGCAGCTGGAGCAAAATGCTTGGTCCAGTCTTTGCCCCAATGCTCTAAGCTTTCGCTATCAGTTTTGATTTGGCTGGCATCAAACTGGTGGGTATCAAGCAGAGCGCTGAGGATGGTTCGAACAGCAGCTGCATGGGTTTCAGATAGGGTTTGGCTAGATAAAGAATTCATGGTCAAATCTCGGTATCAACGTGAGCGCTATGCATAGAGGGGATTATTATGGGAATTATCATATAATCAAATAGCTATAACTGAACGTGTGTAATGGTGTATGTTATTAAAGGAATATTGACGATGTATATTATTGCAATTTAATGGTCGTAGCAATCGTAGAGTGTTATGAGTTTGCTTCTATATATGGGCACACATCGTAAACAGGGTATGGCTGCTCATTTAGATAGCAGGATTCACTATAGCATAAAAAGTTTTCAGGATTGATAATCAATAATTCATCTAATCTGCTAACATCGCCGACCAATTTTGTGTAAGATATCCAGACTCTTTTCGTTTCATTCATCCAAGCTTATCCCTCAGATGATTTTTATAAGACAATTATAGGACAGTTCTCACATGGCGTTATCACTCCAAAAAGACAAAATCCGGTTTTTATTGCTTGAAGGTCTGCATGACAATGCTTTAAAAGTATTAAAAGATGCTGGTTATCAAAACATCGAAAATATCAGCCATGCATTGGATCAAGACGAGCTGATTGAAAAGATTAAAAATGCTCATTTTATCGGTATTCGCTCGCGCACACAGCTGACTCGTGAAGTACTTAAGCATGCACATAAGCTTATCGGTATCGGTTGTTTTTGTATTGGTACCAACCAAGTTGACTTAGATGCGGCTCGTGAGTTTGGTATTCCGGTCTTTAACGCCCCATATTCGAACACCCGTTCGGTTGCTGAGCTGGTACTTGCTGAAGCCATCATGCTTTATCGTGGTATCCCTGAAAAGAATGCTACTGTACATCGCGGTGGTTGGGGCAAGTCTGCGACCAACTCACATGAAGTGCGTGGCAAAACTATCGGTATCGTCGGTTACGGCTCTATTGGCTCGCAATTGTCTGTATTGGCTGAAAGCTTTGGTATGAAAGTTATCTATCATGACGTTTTAACCAAACTGCCACTAGGTAACGCAGTGCAAGTGGGTAGCTTAGAAGAGCTGTTATCGACTGCTGATATCGTGACCTTGCATGTACCTGATCTGCCAAGCACACGCTATATGATGAAAGCCGAGCAATTTGCGCATATGAAAGACGGCAGCTACTTTATCAATGCGGCACGTGGTACTTGTGTTGAGATTGATGACCTTGCTGCTGTGCTTGAGTCTGGCAAAATCTTGGGCGCTGCAATTGATGTGTTCCCGAAAGAGCCAAAATCTGCTGATGAAGAGTTTGAATCACCACTGCGTAAGTTTGATAATGTCATCTTGACCCCGCATATCGGTGGCTCAACGCAAGAAGCACAGGCAAATATTGGACTGGAAGTTGCAGATAAGTTTGTACGCTATTCTGACCAAGGCGATACGGCAACAGCAGTCAACTTCCCAGAAGTATCGATTCCGTTTAAAGAAGGCACGCATCGCCTGCTGCATATCCACAAAAACGTACCAGGCGTCCTGTCACAGATTAACCGTCTGTTTGCTGAAGCAAATATCAATATCTTGGCGCAGAGCTTGATGACAGAAGGCGATGTCGGCTATCTCGTTATGGATGTCGATTATAACGACTCAACCGCGGCTTTAGATCAGCTAAAAGACGTTCAAGAAACGATTCGTGTGCGTATTTTATTCTAAGTTTTGTGATAATAGTTTTAATTTATAGTTAGCGCTATAAATAGCGAATAACAAAAAAGAGAGGCTCTATTCATAAGAGCCTCTCTTTTTTTATCGCATTTTACATATTTCTAAGGCGTAACTTTAGCCAGCTTTGGTTTTATTGGCTTCGTCGGCTTGACGGCGAGCTTCAATTTTAGCTGCTTTACGTTTCTCGATGACATCAATGACGTCGCTGCCGATATGGGCTTCACCACGTTTTTGTGCCAATTGCATTTGATGCTCACGCTCACGAAAGCGTGCTTTTTGCTCGTCAGTCGCTTTATCGATACAATGTGGGCAAGACTCGCCCTTTATATAGGCAGGGCTTTGCATCTCATCTTGCGTAATAGGCATACGACAGGCAAAACACTGCTCATAACTACCTTTCTCCAAGTTATGATTGACTGACACACGGTTGTCAAAGACAAAACAGTCACCTTCCCACATAGAGTCGCTGGCAGGTACTTCTTCTAGATATTTTAAAATGCCACCCTCTAAATGATAAACCTCTTCAAAGCCTTGCTCACGCATAAATGCCGTTGATTTTTCGCAGCGGATACCACCCGTACAGAACATCGCGACTTTTTTATGCTTAGCGGGGTCTAGCTCTTTTGCCACGTATTCTGGGAACTCACGAAACGTTTCGGTATTAGGATTAACGGCATTTTGGAACGTACCGATTTTTACTTCATAGTCATTACGCGTATCAATTAGGATGACGTCAGGGTCTGAGATAAGTGCATTCCAATCACTTGGTTTGACATAGCGCCCAACCGATTGTAATGGGTCGATATTCTCTACGCCCATGGTAACGATTTCTTTTTTGAGCTTTACTTTAGTGCGATAAAACGGCTGAGCATCGGTATAAGATTCTTTAAAGGTAAAGCTGCCGATTGCGTCGATACTACGCAAATACTCAAGGACGTTATTAATACCTTGACGGCTACCAGAAATCGTACCGTTAATGCCTTCGCTAGCAATTAACAAGGTTCCTTTAACATCGTTATCGAGCATGGTATTTAGAATTGGGTCGCGGTACTCTTCGAAGTCAGCAAAACGTGTGAATTTATACAGGGCAGCGACGACAATATTATTGGTCACGCTATCGTATTCGGTGGCATGGGTTGGTGCTTTAACGTTAATAGCTTGTGAGGTACTCATGGTTTTCTCCTGCTGGCTAGGTCGCAAACCTAGTGCATTGGGTTAAAGGGATATATGAATTCATAACACTAGCACAATTGTGGAATTGACTAAATGCTGGCGGAGTGTAGCAAATTTTGCAGTATTTTTAAATGTTTTATATAGGATCGATTGTATGTGCTTAAAGGGGCTGTAGACTACTTATTAGCCATTTATAAAGGTATACTTATGAGAATCAATAATAAAATAACGTCAATGGAGATGACATATGAGTAAACCAGCTAGCGACATATCTATTAAGCCCACCATCAGCCGATACCCTGTACCGAATTTAGATAACTTACCAGCTGACATTCTTGAACGTATTTTAGCGGTTCAAGAAAAAGCCAAATTCATTCCTAATGTGTTTTTAGCGTTAGCCTATCGCCCAGCAGAGTTTAGAGCTTTTTTTGCCTATTATGATGCCATTATGGAGCGAGAAGGGAGTACGCTAAGCCCCGCTGAAAAGGAAATGATCATTGTCGCCACCAGCGCCGCGAATGGCTGCCAGTATTGTGTTATCGCTCATGGTGCGCTTTTGCGTGTGTTTGCAAAAGAACCACTGTTAGCAGACCAAATAGCCATCAATTATTTGCATGCGCCTATCAAGCTTAAGCAAAAAGAGATGCTCTCATTTTCTGTCAAGCTATGTCGAACACCAGAACTTATCCAAGAGTCAGATTATGTTGCATTGAGAGAACACGGTTATGATGACGAAGATATCTTAGATATAGCAGGTGTCACCGCATTTTTTGGGTTGTCTAATAGAATGGCAATTGTGATGAATATGCAGTCCAATGCAGAGTTCTATACGATGGCACGTGAAGTAAGAAAGTAAGTATTATTTAAACCAATTAAATAAGTACGTCTCTAAAAACAAAAAATCCAGCACACAGGCTGGATTTTTTTTATTCAATAAGTGCTTTCAGAAAGACTTATTTACTCTGGAACCAAGTATCTGCTTTGCTGCGAGCGCTAGCGATATCAGCACTTGATAAGTTCAATGCCAATTGACCGATTTTGCCGCGGGCTTTGTTACGGACTTTTTCATCAAGCATACCGTCACGGGCAGCCAAGTCATACCATTTATAGGCATCGACGAGATTTTTTTGCTTTTCATCTAAC
>NZ_DATIRM010000100.1:0-6878 GCF_035469765.1 Psychrobacter sp. | reverse complement strand
CATAAAATATATATAGTCAGGGAAAAGCAATATCGATACATAACGTACTGCTGATATCAATTTTTCTTGCTTGCTGTGCCTACGCAGACAGAGGCTGCAAAAAATTTATACCAGCAGTACTGTAGCGTTTTTAAGGTATTTAAACTATACATTCAAAAGATATAGTAGATTCAATTTAATAGGGATACTGACGATGAAGGATTTTAGTAACGGTGTTAGTAAGACCAGTGCTATTAATAATGATGCTACCAAGAAGAGCGCTAAGCGAATCAAGGTTATGACACCTAAACGCATCAGTGTAGGGGTGACTGCAGCATTGGCAGTAGGCGGTATTGCTCTCGCGACACAGCAAGCACAGGCATTATCAGCGTTGGCTATCGTTAATGGTATTACTTCAAATGGTGGTATCGGGGTCAGTAAAGATATCTTGTATGGTGAAGTGCCAGACCAAGACTTAGATATTTACTATCCAAAACTTTTAACAAAAGCCATGAAATCACAAAGTGCTATTCAGAATAATTACCCCATGGTGGTATTTGTGCATGGCGGTTCGTGGGAGAGTGGTAGTAAAGAAGAATATGCCTTTGTTGGTCGAAGCTTGGCTCAAGCGGGCTATGTGACAGCAGTGATTAATTATCGTAAAGCGCCGGCGCATGTTTATCCGGACTATGTTGAAGATGCGGCGCAAGCCATTGCATGGAGCTATAAAAATGCCGCGCAATTTTATGCTGACCCTGAGCGTCTAGCCGTCGTTGGGCATTCTGCTGGCGCGTTTAATGCCGTTGCTGCTATCGCTAATGAGGATTTCTTAAAACCTTATGGCGTTAAGCCAACAGATATCGGCGCCGTTATTGGTATTGCAGGTCCTTATAGCTATGACTTTCGTAAATTTAGCAGCGTCACAGCTTTTGCAGCCGACGCGACACCCGATGAGGTGATGCCGGATCGTCAAATAAAAGGTGCACAGCCACCATATTTATTGCTGACTGCCGAAAAAGATACTGTCGTTTATGAGACCAATACCATTAAAATGACACAAGCATTAAAGGCTGCAGGCGTTAGTGTGGAAACTGGCGAGATTTCAGGCGCCAGTCATGCAACCAGTATTGGGGCGATGGCACCGCCTCTGCGCTGGGTCAATGATGTACGCGCACAAGTGGTCAGTTATTTGGACAAGACTCTGAAATAAATGTTTGCAGTATTAAGTGCGATAGTAACATGTAGCATGGACTTTATTTAAGACAGCTTATGCTTAGCCATCGTTGTGTAAGACAGTACTGTAAGATGGTCAAACTCTTGTTATAATGACGTCACTTTAACTCTATACTCTATTTAAAACTTTAAGGCAGAATATTCTATGAGCATGAACGCTGACGATTTGATTGCATTTTTACAAACGCATTTTCCAGATGCCTTTATTCAAGCTGCCAATCAAGGAACGAAGTTCGATGTGCGTGTGGTTGATGCCAGTTTTGAGGGCAAACGCGCCGTGCAGCGTCAGCAAGCGGTTTATGCTTTGGTCAATGATAAAATCGCCAGCGGTGATATTCATGCGCTTAATATTCAAGCGTTAACGCCCGCTGAGTGGGATGTTCAATCGCAAGGCTAGATTTTGCTATCACTTATTATTTATGACTAAGTTTTCTATTGCTAGCAAGTATTTTTGCTGGTGATATTGATTTGGTTTTTCATTATTTTCTATACTTATCGCTAGGTTGTCACCTTTATGGATCAATTTTTAATCACGGGTAGTAGTCGTATCGCCGGAGAAGTCACTATTTCAGGCGCAAAAAATGCCGCTTTGCCATTACTTGCGGCAATGATATTGGCTGAGACGCCGACGACATTGCACAATGTGCCATCGCTACAAGATGTACGCACGTTGATTGAATTGATTGCTGGTATGGGTATCCATATCCAAAAGCATGGTGATACCGTTACTTGCGATACCAAGAGTATTGATAATT
Source organism: Psychrobacter sp. (assembly GCF_035469765.1). Taxonomy (GTDB): domain Bacteria; phylum Pseudomonadota; class Gammaproteobacteria; order Pseudomonadales; family Moraxellaceae; genus Psychrobacter. Next base: position 4,911 of record NZ_DATIRM010000100.1, on the reverse strand, counting down.
TTTATGCGCCTTATGATTTGGTCAAAACCATGCGCGCCTCAATCTTAGTATTGGGTCCATTGCTGGCACGCTTTGGTGAGGCAGAAGTGTCATTACCTGGTGGCTGTGCGATTGGTTCGCGCCCTGTCGATCAGCATCTCAAAGCTTTTGAGGCCATGGGTGCTAGTATTTCAGTAGAAAACGGTTATGTGATTGCACAAGCACCAAAAGGCGGTAGACTGCTAGGGTGTAAGTTCTCATTTGATATGGTGACGGTAGGCGGTACTGAAAACGTTATCATGGCGGCAGCACTTGCCAAAGGGACAACGGTTTTGGGCAACTGTGCCCTTGAGCCGGAAGTGGTTGATTTGGCCAATATGCTGGTCGCAATGGGCGCTAAAATCAGTGGTATTGGTACAGCAATCATGACGATTGAAGGCGTTGAGCGTTTGCACGGTTGTGAGTATTCAGTTGTACCAGACCGTATCGAAACAGGGTCTTATCTTGCTGGTGCCTTAATGACACGTGGCGATGTATTAACCAAAAACACCTCGGCACTATTATTAACACCTGTGTTAGAAAAATTTGAAGACATGGGTGCGATCATTACTAGCGGTGATGATTGGATTCGTGCGCAAATGAAGGGTCGACCAAAAGCTGTCGATATCCGCACCCAGCCGCATCCAGGTTTTCCAACGGATATGCAAGCACAGGTTATGGCGATTGCCTGTCTCGCTGATGGCACCAGTACTTTTATCGAGAATATCTTTGAAAATCGCTATATGCACGTCCCTGAGCTTAATCGCTTAGGTGCCTCTATCCAAGTAGATGGTCATACCGCTGTTGTGAAAGGAGTTGAGTGCTTTACTGCCGCGCCTGTGATGGCAACAGATTTACGTGCTTCGATGTCATTGGTGATGGCAGCGGCAACGGCAGAAGGCGAGAGCTTAATTGACCGCATTTATCATATCGACCGTGGCTATGAGCATGTTGAAGAAAAACTGCGCGCGCTTGGGGTCAATATCGAGCGTATTAATAGCAACGGTTGATACCGTTAATCAAAAATTATAACGTCAGTCAGTAATGATGCTGGCGTTATAATTTCAAAATAATCTCATCGCTTAGCGTGATATTATTAACCACGCCCTTTAACGGTGACAATCTCCAGCACCATCAGCACACGGACCAGCGTCATTATGACTGAAGCAACCAACAACTTACCAACCAATGGTTTATTAAACGAAGTAAATGATGAGTTTTCAGGCTTAACACTTGCGTTATCAAAGGGTCGTATTTTAGAAGAGACGATGCCACTTTTGCGCGCCGCTGGTGTTGAGTTATTAGAAGACCCTGAAGCCTCACGCAAGCTTATTTTTCCAACCTCAAACCCTAATGTTCGCGTATTGATTTTACGCGCAAGTGATGTGCCGACGTACGTCGAACATGGCGCAGCGGACTTTGGTGTGGCGGGTAAAGATGTATTGCTTGAGCATGGTGCCAATCATGTGTATGAGCTACTGGATCTAAAAATTGCTCAGTGTAAACTTATGACCGCTGGTGTAAAAGATGCGCCTTTGCCAAACCGTCGCCTGCGTATCGCTACCAAATACGTCAACGTTGCCCGAGCTTATTTTGCAAGCCAAGGACAGCAGGTTGATGTTATTAAGCTCTATGGTTCGATGGAGCTTGCGCCATTAGTTGGTTTAGGCGATTTGATTGTTGACGTCGTTGATACGGGCAATACGCTACGCGCTAATGGACTCGAAGCACGAGATCATATCTGTGATGTTTCCTCTCGTCTTATCGTCAATCAAGTCAGCTATAAGCGCAAGTTTGCATTGCTTGAGCCGATTTTGAATAGCTTTAAAGATAGCATTGCCAGCGCTTCATAACTCAGTACAAGATAGAGCCTTATCATGGATTGGTAATATCAAGTATGGTTATGCAAAATTCTAAACCAGTTTGGTGCGCTAAGGAAGATATAGCGTGCTAAACTGGTTTTGTTGTATTTGCTTGCCAGCACATAAAAGCTCAGTATAATCTGAGTAAGACAAATATAAATAATCTGGTATATCAGCCAGCATTTTCTAATTTTTATAGCCGTATTCCATGCTCAAATATAGGACAAAGCCATGCGCCAATTAAGTACGCAAGACGCCGATTTCGACAGTCAGTTGACAGAGTTGCTTGCTTTTGAAACGGTTAATGATGCCGATTTGCTTACAACGGTAGATGACATCATTGCAAAAGTACGCCATGGCGGCGATAGTGTCGTACTCGCATTGACGCAACAGTTTGACCAGCACCCAGCAACGACGATACAAGCATTGGAGCTGTCTCAAGAGGCGCTCGCTGAGGCATTTGTCAATCTTGATGATAACGTAAAGACGGCTTTGACCACAGCAGCGACGCGTGTACAGAGCTTTCATGAGCGCCAAGTGCAAGAGTCATGGCAGTATGAAGATGAGCTGGGCAATCGCTTAGGTCAAAAAATCACGCCGCTTGACCGTGTTGGTATCTATGTACCGGGCGGTCTGGCATCTTATCCGTCTTCTGTATTAATGAATGCCATCCCTGCCAAAGTTGCTGGCGTCAAAGAGGTCATCATGGTCGTGCCTGCCCCAAAAGGCATACTCAATCCCTTGGTTTTGGCGGCGGCGCATTTGGCAAAAGTTGATCGGGTCTTTACCATTGGCGGTGCACAAGCGGTAGCTGCACTGGCTTATGGCACTGAGACGATTCCGGCAGTAGATAAAATCACGGGACCGGGCAATAAATATGTTGCAGCAGCCAAGCGCGCGGTATTTGGTCAAGTGGGTATCGATATGATAGCCGGTCCATCTGAAGTGCTGGTGTATGCAGAAGGCGAAGCACAAGACCGTGCTGATTGGCTAGCGATGGATTTATTGTCACAGGCGGAGCATGACCGTATTGCTCAAGCAATTTTTGTGACTACCAGTGAAAAACAGCTTAAAGAAGTCGCCATTGAAATTGAAAAAGCATTAGCAGAGCTGCCAAAGGCAGATATCGCTCGTGATTCATTAAGAAATCGTGGCGCGCTTATTTTAGTGAGAGACCGTGAAGAAGGCATGGCGGTTATCAATCGCGTTGCGCCTGAGCATTTAGAATTGTCTGTCGATAACCCTGATATGCTGCTTGGTGAGATTCGCCACGCTGGCGCTATCTTTATGGGACGTCATACGCCAGAGGCAATCGGCGACTATTGTGCAGGACCGAACCATGTGCTACCGACATCGGGTACGGCGCGTTTTTCGTCACCGCTTGGCGTGTATGATTTCCAAAAGAAATCGTCCATTATTTACTGTAGTGAAACGGGCAGTAAACCTTTGGCTGAGACGGCAGATATTTTAGCGCAACGTGAGGATTTAGAAGCCCACGCGCGTTCAGCCCGTTATCGTTACCAGTCTTAGCTCTGGAATAATAATTCTTAGCATACTAGGGCGTGTCCTCATTTAAAAAATGGAGATAAAAATGAGATAAATTGCAGTCAAACAAGGAAAATAGCGCTGTTAATATCGGGATATTACCTAGCTATTTGACGATGTTTGAAAAAATTTAGCCATTTTTAGCCCACTTAGATGTCCATCGATTGAATTGAGGACACGCCCTAGCCTTTAAAAAAATAGCTTTTAGAAATAACCGTCTCTGTGATTAATAGTAGGATAACTTATGAGTGAGTTAAAGGTAGATACTAGACTGTGGTCGTCTAAAGCACGTAATTTATCGCCATATGTCCCTGGCGAGCAGCCTCAGCATGACGATTTGTGTAAATTAAACACCAATGAAAACCCATTTCCGCCATCACCAAAAGTCGGTGAAGCAATCACTAATGTTTTAGCACAGCAGGCAGCAGATTTGCGCTTGTATCCAGCGCCTGAGTCTGATGATTTGCGCGGCGCATTGGCAGCGCTGCATCATCTTAATATCAATCAAGTGTTTGTCGGTAATGGATCAGATGAAGTATTGGCACTGGTATTTGCCAGCTTTTTCTTAAAAGAGCGCCCAATTTTAGCACCTGATATCAGCTATAGCTTTTATCCCGTTTATGCTAATACCTTTGGTATAGAGTTGGTGCAAATACCATTAGAAGCAGATTTTAGTATCAGTCCTGATGCCTATCGTCAACCTTGTAGCGGTATCATTATTGCCAATCCAAATGCGCCAACTGGTTTACTGTTGTCGCTTGCTGACATCCGTAAGCTTGCTAGTGAGCATTCAAACTCAGTCATTGTAATTGATGAGGCGTATATTGATTTTGCTGAGATAGAAGAGGGCAGTGCAGACTTAGAGTTATCAGCCATTAGCCTTATCAATGAATTTGATAACTTGCTAGTCACCCAGACTTTTTCAAAATCGCGCTCGCTTGCTGGATTGCGTGTCGGTATGGCATTTGGTAATGCCTCATTGATTGAAGCATTAACGCGCATGAAAAACAGCTTTAATAGTTACACGCTTGATAAGTTGGCACAAGCTGGTGCAACGGCTAGCGTCTTAGATGCGGAATACTTTGAGCGAACTTGTCAGCAAGTGATCGATTTGCGCACATCGTTAACGGCAGAATTGACAGCATTGGGTTATGATGTACTGCCATCACATGCCAACTTTGTCTTTGCGCGTCCGCATGATGGCGCTGCCAGTCAGGTGGCAGAAATATTACGTGAGCAAGGTATTATCGTTCGTCATTTTAATAAGCCACGTATTAATGAGTATCTGCGTATCACGATTGGTACTCCTGCACAGCATGAGCGTTTAATTAACGCATTAAAAGCGCTGCAAGCAGTGGCAGATGTTGACGTGAATTAATACCTAGCTCAACTGTAGTATAGTTAATCCAGAATAAAAGAGATACATCCCAAATCACGAAACAGTTTAGGTAGATCATTCTCCATCCACCCTTGGCGTAGAAATTTT
>NZ_DATIRM010000099.1:0-6024 GCF_035469765.1 Psychrobacter sp. | reverse complement strand
TTCTACTAGTTTGCTGTATCCAACGCAATTAAGAAGCTTTGAAAAATTCATCCCAGCAGCATTATATCGGTTTTAAAATAATCAAACCCCAATATTAAGAACATCACCTAAGAAAAGTAAATTTCATACCCCAACCCTCTGCACTGTATAAATAATGGCATATAGGGCTTTTTCGACTTATCAAAATAAAATAAACCTATGGGATGTCTACATATTATTCATATTTCGAACACTAGAATATTGAGGTGTTTGCTACCTAGCAATCAATAAACCTACAGTAACCTCAAAATAATACTCATCTTTGATAGTGATACTAACCGTACCTTTATGAGTATTAGTGATTGCCTGCACGATAGACAGCCCCAAACCTGACCCTGAATGGTGCTGGCTGATCTTATCATGACGGTAGAATCGCTCAAATAATTTGTCTGTTTCAATCTGATTTAAAGGTTTATCTAAGTGATTAGCTACAATTATTTTTAACCAAGATTGCTTCGAGGGTTGAGTATTGCTTTTTGCAGTACTAAGAGTATCAACAAAATCGACGGCAAAACTCAAGGTGACGATTGATGCTGTTATAGTAATGATACTTTCATTAGTGGCACGTAGATCCACCTAAGAAAAGCAGACTACATAGCTCAGCCCTCTATACTATATATTCTGACAGAACTAACTAAACAATACAGCGCATAAACCGACAACCGCCATAATGCGTTGAATAATCAGGCTGTCTTGCAGGTAAGTGTTTAGACAAGTGGCAACGCCTTTGCCGACACTATAAACCCCAAGCATGGCGATAATCATACCCATGAAAAAGCCAGCAGTAGTACTGTTAGCAGGAACTTCAATGGCATGCGCTGCACCGTGGAACATAGCGAGTGCACCAAAGCCAATGATGGATAAGTTATGCCATGTTTTTACTGATGCTTCGTTGCTTTGATTCAGTGCATAGTTAAAGTAGCGGCTCATAAGTGCCAAGGTTAGTAAGACAATAGACATTATGATACCGAATTCAATAAACGTGCTATTAAAGCTCATACTTAAGCCTAGGGCAAACCCTACTAGTAAACCAATGGCTAATGAGGCAAAGCCTTTTTTAAAGCTGTGCATTTGAGTAAAGAGCATGCCCATACCCATTGCGAGCATCAGATGATCAAAACCCGTCAAAGGATGCAACATACCAGACAACATTGAGTTGCTAAATACGCCCTTAGCTGCCATCAAGCCATGCCCAGGGTGAGCAAATGCCAGTTTGGGTAGCGTTGCTAATAATGATAGCAGTGCTAAGCCACTAGCTATTGCCGTTTTGTTGGTCAGGTTTTTACGTATCATGGTTTGTAATGTTTTTGTGGTCATGATAAATCCTTAATATGTAAACAAATCGATATGATCACTGTTTGATAATCCGCTTATCATTCAGTAGTTTTAAGAACGCCTATTTATGGCATAGCATGTGGCATTATAGGCGCTGTCTTACGCTATACTTATCATGCCTTTATCAAGGATAAAGGCAACAATGTCATCAACGCCTTCGCCTGTTTTCATGTTACTAAAGACCACAGGCTTATCGCCGCGCATTTTTTTGGCATCACGTGCCATCACCTCAAGTGACGCGCCTACGAGAGGGGCAAGATCGGTTTTATTGATAATGAGTAAGTCAGATTTCATGATGCCAGGCCCACCTTTACGAGGGATTTTATCGCCTGCAGAAACGTCGATGACATATAGAGTTAAGTCGGATAATTCAGGGCTAAAGGTCGCCGCTAAATTATCCCCACCAGATTCGATAATAATGAGTTCAAGCCCTGCAAACTGCTGCTGTAATTCGGCGATAGCAGATAGGTTAATTGAGGCATCTTCACGGATGGCAGTGTGCGGGCAGCCACCCGTTTCGACACCGCGAATGCGCTCGGCTGGCATGGCCTCATTACGGGTTAAAAATTCAGAATCTTCTTTGGTATATATATCATTGGTCACTACTGCCATGTTGACGTCATCGCGCAGGCGTTGACACAATCTCAGCGTCAACGCCGTTTTTCCTGAGCCTACAGGACCGCCTATACCTAGGCGTAGTGGTGATAATGTCGTGTCTGAATGTTTGTTTTCGACTTTAGGGGTTAGTGCCATAAATAAATGTCCTTAATAAGTGTTAGGGTTCTCAGCCATTAAGAGCGAAATAAGCGGCTATATTGCCTTTCATGCTGGCAAGACAGGATCGCTAAATTTGGTAAGTTGGCGGATATTTGTAACTGTTGATAAAGTAGATTTAGCCTTGATATTGTTATGTCAGGCGTATCTGCCATTAACGGCAGGCCTTGAGCGTACAAAAAACTTTGCTTGACGCTAGCAGCCAGTGGATGTATTTGCTGACTTAGTAGCTGTTGCAGCTGCCAAATGATTCGCTGTCCTGCCATTTGCCCAAGTGGTACTGTTTTGACCACAGCCAGCACCATATTTTCGATTTGACCAAAAGCGTAAGTGGTCATAGCTTGTACAGGGTTAAATTGCCAATGCGAGCTAATATGGGCAAACAGTGGCAAAAACCCATGAGCGAGTAAGCTATCAGGCACGTTGAGTTCAAGGACATTATCAAGCCATGATGATAAAGACAGCGCCAATTGGCTCGACTCATAAACGAACTCTTTGGTTTCGCGGCTAGCGTGGTAATCTGCACCTAAAGCATCAGCAAGTGCGACGTCATCAATCATAAGTGCCTCTATCATCAGCGCCAGTAGCGGTAGCTCATAACGACATAATGCCAGCTCCAGGTAATCACTCATAAAATCCATGCTACTGCTTTCATCATGAATAAACCCTGACTCAATAGCAGGTTCTATGCCTTGCGAGTAGGTATAACTGCCAATAGGTAAGTTGCTTGACGCCAGCATGAGCAAACGTCCGGTCACATCTGCATTATTCAGATCATTTATACCTTGTGCTGTACTAGCAGGATGCTGGGAGTGCGTGGCATGATTAGTCATGAGAGTTGCCGTGGGTATGTGAATGGTCATGGTCGTGACCATGATGACTATGACCATGAGAGTGAGAATGTCCGCCTTGATTGCCTTTATAGGCACCCGTTTCTGGCTCAAACGGCGCTTGTACGGCTTGGGTCTGTAGGCCAAGTTGATGTAACATCGCTTCTAAAACATGGTCAGGCTCAAAGTACAGTGCATTAGGTGTAAGCATTAAAGGCACATGGCGGTTGCCTAAATGGTAAGCACCTTTCATAAGGTCAAAGCCATTATCGGCAGTCACTTCGATTAAAGCTTGCTTGGCTGCAATAATCTGTATTAGGTTGCCTTGATGATCTGCCAGCACACTGCCATTCTTAATGGTTTCCGTACGTGGTAAATCAACACCAATGGTTTCTTGGTGCTGTGTTTCTGCTTTAAAACGACTACGCTGACGGGTATCAAAATCTAAATATAAAAAGTTTGCTGACTGTTTTTGCCTATCAATAATTGCTTGTTGCTCAGCGATGAAGGTTGATGGATCGAGACGTTGCGTATAAATGTTCATAATTATGTTTATAGTCCGTTAAAATAGATGATTCACAGCTGATTGGGCATTATCAGCATGACAATAAAAAGCAGCTAGAATAAAAAGTAGCGCTGTGCCATCGGTAGATAGTCGGCAGGCTCACAGGTCAACAGCTCACCATCGGCATACACTTCATAGGTCTCTGGGTTGACCTCCATCTGAGGACAGTAGCTATTGAACTTCATGTCTTGTTTGCGTACCTGACGAATGTTATGTACTGCTTTAATGACTTTTTCTAGTCCTAATTGCTTGTCAACGCCTTTGTCTATCGCAGCGCTTGACATAAAAGTCATACAAGTCTGCGCCACTGTTTTGGGGAAGCTACCAAACATGCTGCGATAATGCACAGGCTGCGGGGTAGCGATGGAAGCATTGGGGTCGCCCATGGGCGCTGCTGCAATCAAGCCACCTTTAATGATAAGGTCAGGCTTTACCCCAAAAAATGCTGGCGACCATAAAATTAAATCTGCCCACTTTCCTATTTCAACTGACCCCACTTCATCACTAATGCCATGGGTAATGGCAGGATTGATGGTGTATTTTGCGAGGTAGCGTTTGATACGAAAATTATCATTGCCGCTATCAGAGTCAGTAGGACTTAGCATGATATTCTGTGAGGACTGCTCAGTTTTGGCCGACTGATCAGGAGCAAGGTGGCCACGTTGGGCTTTCATTTTATCAGCCGTTTGCCACGTTCGAATAATGACTTCTCCCACGCGTCCCATGGCTTGCGAATCACTACTCATCATGGAGATGGCACCCATATCTTGTAAAATATCTTCAGCAGCAATGGTTTCTTTACGAATACGGCTTTCTGCAAAAGCAACATCTTCAGCAATGGCTGGGCTTAGGTGATGACAAACCATGAGCATATCGAGATGCTCGTCAATGGTATTAATAGTGAAAGGGCGCGTTGGGTTGGTGGATGAGGGTAAGACGTTGGTTTCGCCAATAGCTTTTAAGATATCTGGGGCATGACCGCCGCCAGCGCCTTCAGTATGGAAGGTGTGAATACAGCGGTCTTTAAACGCGCCTAGAGTGCTATCTAAATAGCCGCTTTCATTTAACGTATCGGTGTGAATAGCCACTTGCACATCGTATTCTTCAGCCACGCTAAGGCAGTTATCAATCGCTTTAGGTGTGGAGCCCCAGTCTTCATGAAGTTTAAGACCGATAGCGCCTGCTTCAATCTGCTCGACAATAGGCGTAGGTAAACTAACATTGCCTTTACCTAATAATCCGATATTCATCGGAATAGAATCGGTGGCTTTTAGCATGCTGTGGATATGATAAGCACCAGGAGTGCACGTTGTAGCAAGAGTACCTTCAGCAGGCCCCGTGCCACCGCCTAACATCGTGGTTATACCAGACATCAATGCCGTTTCACATTGCTGCGGCGCGATAAAATGAATATGACTATCGATACCGCCAGCAGTCAAAATTTTACCTTCCCCTGCGATAATTTCCGTAGCCGCGCCAATAGGTAACGTCACGTTAGGCTGAATATCAGGGTTGCCAGCTTTACCAATGCCACTGATATGACCCTCTTTGATAGCGATATCTGCCTTATAGATACCGCTATAATCTACAATCAAAGCATTGGTAATAATAGTATCGGCAACTTGGTCGCCTATTAGCTGTGACTGACCCATGCCATCGCGGATAACCTTGCCGCCGCCAAATTTGACCTCCTCACCAATGCTGATACTATCAATATCAGTATTTTGGTCACTATGGTTGGTCAAATCATATTCAACCTCAAGCCATAAATCCGTATCTGCCAAGCGTACTTTGTCCCCTGTGGTAGGGCCAAAATGCTCGGCATAAATACGTCTGTCAATGCGTTTTTGCGAAGTGTCTTTGCTTGCTTTGACTTTAGCTATTCCCATAACTTTGCCTGAAAAACCATAGATATGCTGTCTACCTGCGATGGCAACCAGCTCAACGTCGCGTGTTTGTCCTGGCTCAAAGCGCACAGCAGTACCAGATAGGATGTTTAGCCGGTATCCAATTGTTAAATCTCGATTAAAGCTAAGTGCTGCGTTTACCTCAAAGAAATGATAGTGAGAACCGATTTGAATAGGGCGGTCGCCTGTATTGATTATTGCTATGGTTCGAACGCAGCGACCAGCATTCAAAGCCATATCGCCTGCTTTAATCTTATATTCGCCTGCTTTCATCGTCATTTTTATTATCCTTAATAGTCTTACGGCAATAGCTCTATTTTAGTTCAATATCGTTTTATACGGCTTTATAGCAAGCAAGCTATACGATGGGATTATGTACCGTCACAAGCTTAGTGCCATCGGGGAAAGTGGCTTCAACTTGGACATCATGTATCATCTCTGCAATACCTTCCATGACGTCATCGGCAGAGAGATAAGTGGCTCCTTCACTCATCAGTTGCGCCACGGTTTGGCCATCACGCGCGCCTTCCATCAGTAGCATGCTAATGTAAGCGATAGACTCAGGATAATTGAG
>NZ_DATIRM010000098.1:0-4119 GCF_035469765.1 Psychrobacter sp. | reverse complement strand
ACCTGCATCTGTCAATGAAAACTGCTTACCTTGACGAATAAGCAAGTCAATCCCCAACTGACTCTCAAGCTTACGTATATGCTGACTAACACCTGACTGGGTCATATATAGACGCTCAGCCGTGCGGGTAAAATGTCCAATTTCAACCAAGGTACAAAAGGTACGTAGCCATGTGGTATTAATCATTACAATACATACTTATCTTTATAATAAATGATAATTTTACGTAATAAATATAACTTTGTAAACTACTCCCATATCAAAAAGGAGTACAAACCATGAATAATGTTTATCCAAGAAGCTTTTCACATATCGGTCTTTCAGTGCCTGACCTAGATGCCGCCGTCAAATTTTATACTGAAGTGATGGGTTGGTACACCATCATGGAGCCGACTGAAATCACCGAAGATGACAGTGCCATTGGTGAGATGTGTACGGAAGTCTTTGGTGCAGGTTGGGGCAGTCTTCGTATCGCTCATTTATCGACTGGCGACCGTATTGGCGTTGAGATTTTTGAATTCAAAAATCAAGAAAATCCTGACAATAACTTTGAATACTGGAAAACAGGTATCTTCCATTTCTGCGTTCAAGATCCCAATGTTGAGGAGCTCGCCGAGCGTATGGTTGCCGCAGGTGGTAAAAAACGGATGGAAAAACCTCGTTATTACTACCCTGGCGAAAAGCCCTATCGCATGATTTACATGGAAGATCCATTTGGCAATATCGTTGAGATATACAGCCATAGCTATGAACTGATTTATAGTGAAGGCGCTTATTAAGAGTCATTAGTAGTATGTTTTTTAAAAACTTATTGCTTTGAAACATTAAATAGTGCTCTTATCATATAAGAGTGCTATTTTTATATGGGCTATATTCAGTATCACAGAGCTATTGCTTAACTAATTAAGCATGCTACTATTTGGGTTATTATTTAAATAGCTTTTACACTTTTATACTAAGTTTAAATACCCATTATCAAGGATGATAAATGACACAGTTTAACCCCATTCACTCAACGACTCCCTCGACAAATACCAACGAGCCATTAGTTATTAAAGAAATATCAGGTAGCGTTGTGACGTTGACACTTAACAGCCCCAAACAATTTAATGCTTTATCGGTTGGGTTGCTAGTCGCGATGCAGGCGGAGCTGGACAACATTGCGCAAGATAAAAGTATACAAGTGCTAGTGATTGCCGCAAATGGCAAGGCATTTTGTGCTGGTCATAATCTAAAAGAGATGCGCGCCAATCCAGATAATGCTTTTCAGCGCGCCTTATTTGAGCAATGTAGCCAGATGATGCTGACCATCAATCGTATGCCACAAGTGGTCATTGCCAAAGTACAAGGCATCGCCACTGCTGCTGGCTGTCAACTGGTCGCAGCCTGTGACCTAGCCGTCGCCTCGGACAACGCCAAATTTGCCACTTCTGGTATCAATGTGGGGCTGTTTTGTTCCACCCCAGCAGTGGCAGTCAGTCGTAACCTATCTCGCAAGCACGCATTTGAGATGTTGATCACTGGTGAATTTATCGATGCACATACTGCACTACAGCAAGGACTGATCAATCGTGTGGCAAGCGCTGAGCAATTAGACCAAACGCTACAATCTCTGATAGACGCCATTACCGCCAAATCCTCAGTCGCTCTGAAAACGGGCAAAACTATGTTTTATAAACAACTAGATATGGAGTTGGCAGAAGCTTATGAGTACGCCAGCGAGGTGATGAGCTGTAATATGATGGCAGATGATGTGAGTGAAGGGATTGACGCCTTTATCGAAAAGCGTCCTGCCGTATGGACAGGACGCTAAGAACGATATTTTTATCTGATAATACAAGATATCCTTGTTAGCGTTGGCAGCGCCACTTTTCTAAATAACAAAGTCGCGTTTTTACATAACAAATAATAATAACTAAGATTGCTCAGCCAGTAATTTGGCAAGCATCTTATTTATCTCACTTTTAAACGCTTTATCGTCGAGTTTACTGGCAGTTATTTTAGCACTCTGTAAGCTCTTAATCGCTGCCTCTGTCTGTCCAAGCTCACTCTGTAGCTCAGCCATTGAAAAGGCAATCGATGATAAATGCTCTTTTGATTGAATCGCTGCGGCTTTATCCAAGGCTTTTTGGTAGATAACTAATGCCTCATCCAAATCTTCCGTAAAATCTGCCAATGTCTCCCACTGCTCTGGATGATCCTTATTGCCTTTCTCATTTTCAATGCACAAGTCTTTTAGCTGTAAATACAACGTATCAAATGTCTTTTTATCATTGGCATTGTCCGCTTCTAATAGCTTTTCTGCCAACACATAAATTGAGTGATAGATTTTAGTATTAATCATTTTTTATAACCCTTGTTTACTGCTCATCAGATAACTGTCAATGAGGTTAATTATAAACTATTTGCATGCGTCGCTCATAGAAAAGGGCGTGATAGTCATATCACGCCCTTTCATTATTATTCAGTTTTAAGCTGCAGGTACTGGTATTTATTCAGCAGCGATAGCTGTAATCTCAACCAATAGCTCAGGACGTGCCAATGCAGATTCACCGCAAGCACGGGCTGGTGGTTGTACACCTTCAAACCACTTGTCCCACACTTCATTCATTGCTGCAAAATCCGACATGCTCTTCACCCAGACGGTCGCCATTAATAGCTTTGATTTGTCACTACCAACTTCTTGCAACAAGCTTTCTATCTTCTCTAGGCAAGTTAAGGTTTGGGCTTTAATATCATCTTCAGCGTTACCCACTTGACCACATAGATAAACAGTTTTATTGTGCACCACAATCTTACTCATGCGCTCACTGCTATGAAGCTTTTTCATTACTCTTTATCCTTATCGATGTGTATTTACAGGCTACGTGCGTTATTTAGAAAAGCGATTGGCACTAAATGGCTTGATGTCGACCAGTAGCGGCTTTTCATGAATCATCTCTTCAACCAGACGACCGGTCATCGGTCCTAATGTGAAACCTTGATGACTATGACCAAAGGCAAACCACAATTTTTCATGGTTGCTTGCAGGACCAATAACTGGCTTCATATCTGGCATACAAGGACGTGAGCCCGCCCATGCTTCGCTCTCAACTGCATCTTCTAATGGCAATATTTTTCGCGCCAGCTTGAGCACGGTTTTTAACTGTCCAAAATTCTTTGGCGCATTCATGGTAGTCATTTCCGCACCGGTAGTAATACGGATACCTTGCTGCATCGGTCCCATGACAAAGCCTTTATCCATGTCAAACATACTGTGATGGATAGTATTTTTTTCATTGACTTTAAAATGCTGATGATAGCCACGCATCGGGAATAATGGTAAATCATAACCAAGCGGCTTGATGAGATCATTAGACCAAGGTCCTGCTGCGATGACTAACTTATCACTATAAAAGGTATCGGTATCGGTGATAACTTTCCAGCCGCCATCTTCTTGTACGATTTCTTGAACGCCAGTCTCTTTAATGACTCCGCCCATTTCTTGGAAATTTTTTGCATAGGCTTTTACTAGCGAGCTTGGATTTGACACTTGCCAAGAATTTTTCCAATGAATCGCACCAACGAAACCTTCAAAATTAGCGCTAGGTTCCATTGCTTTTAGCTCTTCAAGGTTTAGTACGTTATGTTCAACACCTTGGTTGCGAGCGTCAATGGCTGAGGCAATAGCTTCTTTAAAGGTGTCTTCAGAACGATGTAATTGCAACCAGCCATCACGAGTGATTAGTTCGTCAGCTCCAGAGGCTGAAATCATCGTTTGATGTTCACTGGTACAATGCGCGATCAGCGTCTGCCACTCTGATTCTATTTTTTTGACTGACGCAGGTGTAGAGTATTTCCAATATTGCAACAACGCTTGGTGATAACGCAAAATTGCTGGAATACGATAGCGGATATCGGTACCTTGGTTCGGCAACACTCTGATCATTTCAGTCAATTGACGAGGAAAAGGATGCGTATGAATGGCTTCGCGCTGAATCAATCCTGCATTGCCATATGAGGTCTCTGACCCTGGCAATTTCTTGTCTAAGAGTAATACATTTGAGTTATTTTTTTGTAGATGCCATGCGATTGACGTGCCAACCATACCTGCACCGATAACGATAACTTCATAGCGCA
>NZ_DATIRM010000097.1:0-5248 GCF_035469765.1 Psychrobacter sp. | reverse complement strand
CCTATCATCAAGGTGCGCGATGATTTGTTTTGGATGACTTTAATGTTTTGGTTGTCAGTCACTGAAATATAACGCAAAGGGTTACTCTTAACGGTATTGGTCGTTTGCATAGTCGCTCTCGATAATGTCATGATGCCATTGGTTGTTAGAATGTTAGGTGTTTTTTTTATTGATGAGAGATATGCTAGCAGCATAGATGAAAAACGCTTAGTGACGAATACGCTTATCGAGTGATTAACTTGGCATAAGCACTGTGATTATTTATTCTACAATGGGCTTTTTTGAGTATCTATTTTGCGATATAGAGATAAGCGGTGACTTTTGGATAAGTTATGATATTGCTTGCCCAGTAGACGAATATTTAGGTAAGCTATAGCATCGCCTGAACTTTGAGCGTTAGCTATATATAGCCGCTTAAGACCCTTTACTCCCATTAATAGCGATAAACTCAATCAATAATGATTTGTAGAGCCATTTTCTGCTACTTATTCACTCAAACAAGGCGTCTCAATGATGAACTCTTTCTCTCGTTACTCGCGTTTTTTTGCTACCCTTTCCTTAACGAGTGCCGCGCTGCTTGCTTTGAGCGGCTGTAATAACACTACAAAAGTCAATCTGGACAATCATGGCCTCACGCAATCTGCCACCATGCTCTCACCTGCTGTGCAAGTCATTGTTGGTGACTATGCTTCTGAAGGTTATGCTAAGCGCATGCAAGGGGATGACTGGTTGGGTGTGATGGTACGCGCACAGGGAGATAAACAGGTAGCCATTCAGGTACGGGCACGCAGTGATATCAAGAAACCGACGTGCCAATTTGATGCTACAGCAACTTTTATGGGGCAAGATGACGCGCATGGTATTATCTTTCAGAGTAAAGTGGATGACAGCGCAGTCTTTTTTCAATTCAAAAACGATAAGCTGACCATCGATAGCCAAGATAAATATGCGCTTAACTATTTTTGTTCTGGCGGTGGCACATTGGTCGGTGACTATCAAAAGCTGGCAGGTGATTTAGAGCTCAGCTAATCACAATGTTTAGAATAAAAAAAGGGTCAGATTTATCATCTGACCCTTTTTTAATGTTTCACATTTAATATGAATGTCTATACCGCAGAAGCCCCGACCAATTTAACCTCAGCACGCTCATCAAATGCAATACCGGCATAATAATCACGCAAAATCTGCAACACTTCTGGACGGCTAAAGTTATCTGGCACTTCTTCGTCCTCTGACAGTGCTTTACGTAGTTTGGTCCCTGAGACTTTGACATGCTCAGAGGCTTCATGCGGACACGTTTTGTCTGACGCCATGGCATTACAAGCATTGCACCAGAACGTCCAGCCAATCTTTAACGGCTGGGTAATCAGATCGTCTTTACCAACATGATCAAAGATGGTTTGTGCATCAAAAGCGCCATAATAATCCCCAACGCCCGCATGGTCACGACCAACGATTAGATGGCTACAGCCATAGTTTTGACGGAATACGGCATGCAATAATGCTTCACGTGGTCCAGCATAACGCATATCGAGCGGATAACCGGCTTGAATTACCGTATCTTGTCTAAAGTAATTGTCAATCAAGGTTTTAATGGCTTCTTGGCGCACGTCGGCTGGGATATCACCTGGCTTTAATGCACCTAATAACGAATGTATCAATACGCCATCGCAAATCTCAATGGCAATCTTGGCAAGGTATTCGTGTGAGCGATGCATTGGATTGCGCGTTTGGAAGGCAGCAACCGTTTGCCAGCCTTTATTATCCAAAATCTCTCGCGTTTCAGCAGGGGTTTTATAAATCTCAGGATATAAGGTTGGGAACTCGCCTTCACTTAGGACTTCGACACTACCGGCAATATTGACTTCGCCTTGCTCTAAGACTTGTTGAACGCCGGGATGCTCTGGATCTGTGGTGGTAAAGACTTGTTGGCACTCATGCTCTTTGTCGATAGTATAGGTCTCTTCCACCGTTAAGATACCCATAATCTCGCCATCTTTTGCCACTAAAGCTACCTTATCGCCTTTACTTAAACTATCAGCTGTCGTTTTAGGTGCTGACAAAGTAATAGGGATGGGCCAAAACAAGCCAGCATTATCGCCACTTTGCAGGCGCATATTATCAACTACGCCCTGCCAATCGGCTTGATTCATAAAACCATTTAACGGTGTAAAGCCGCCAATACCAAACATAATCAAATCACCGCGCTCACGTGAGCTGAGCGTAATCGTCGGTAAAGTGCTGGCAAGTTTCAGCGCCTGATCGCGAGCCTCACCCTTTAATAAAAGCGGCTTTAGCTCAGCGCTACCGTGTGGAGGAACGAGTTTTGATGGTGTTTGATTAGCAATGATAGATGTCATAGTGATTTTACAACCTTAAGAGATGGGGAAAAAGATGAATGACTGCAAATGAATAGGTTAAACAAGCGATTGAGTAGATAAGGCACTAATTGCAGTACGTTAAAACTATTTATTAGAACTTGGTTATTAAAAACAGGCGTTAAATTCGATAACTATAGGCTACCTAACTTTCGTTATGAAAATTTATGCTGTGTTTGGATATGGATATGTCTTAAAGGAATTTATGTTTATAGCGGTAAGCTTATATGATGTAAGGCTGAACTGTTTACCTTGCGATTGGCAATAAGCTGAATTATCCGTACAAATTATGTTCATCGCTGCTTTTACGTTTAAAAATAACATTGAGATTACGTCATGTATCAATATAACTACGCTGACCAAACCTTAGTAGAGGAACGAGTTGCCCAATTTCGTGACCAAACCGAACGGTTTTTGGCGGGCGAGTTGCCAGAAGAGCAATTTTTGCCGCTGCGTTTGCAGAACGGTCTTTATATCCAGCGTTATGCGCCCATGCTACGTATCGCAGTGCCATACGGACTGCTTGCGACCTATCAGTTACGTAAGTTGGCTGAGATTACTCGTAAATATGACAAAGGTTATGGGCACTTTACTACCCGCACCAATATTCAGCTGAACTGGCCAAAACTTGAAGAAGTGCCAGATATATTGGCGGAGCTGGCGTCGGTGCAAATGCACGCAATCCAAACGTCGGGCAACTGTATTCGTAATACCACAACCGACCCGTATGCCGGTATCCACAAAGAAGAGATTGCCGATCCGCGTCCTTATTGTGAAATTATTCGTCAATGGTCAACCTTTCATCCAGAATTTGCTTTTTTACCGCGTAAATTTAAAATTGCCATTATCGGTACTGCCAACGACCGTGCTGCGACACAAGTACATGACGTAGGACTGCATCTAAAAACCAATGACGCAGGTGAGCTTGGCTTTGAAGTATTGGTTGGCGGTGGACTTGGACGTACGCCAGTTATCGGCAAAGTCATCAATGAGTTTTTACCACGTCAGCATCTGCTCAGCTATTTGGATGCTATTTTGCGTGTTTATAACTTACATGGTCGCCGTGATAATAAGTATAAGGCACGTATCAAAATATTGGTTGAGAGTATGGGCGGTCCTGCATTTGCCAAATTGGTCGATGCAGAATGGGAAGCGCATATTAAAGACGGTCCACTAACCTTAACTGATGCCAATTTTGCCACTGCTAGTAGCTTTTTTACTGAACCTGATTATAAAGTTTTCGATGCGTTACAAACACAGGCAGAGCTACAACAAACGCTTGATAAAGATAAAGATTTTGCCAACTGGTATCAGCAAAATACGGTGGCGCATAAAGTAGCAGGCTATCGAGCAGTCGTGATTTCTTTAAAAGCCGGTTTGGTGAACGGCAGTTATGTACCGTCAGGTGATATCAGCGAGTCACAAATGGATGCGCTTGCAGATCTTGCCGATAAATATAACTTTGGCGAATTGCGTAGTACCTATCAGCAAAATTTAGTCTTTAGCGATGTGCAAACCAAGCAGTTATATGAGTTATGGCAGCAATTGTCTGATCTGCATCTGGCGCGTCCGAATATCAACACCTTAACAGACATGATTGTCTGCCCAGGTTGGGATTATTGCTCACTTGCCAATGCCACCACGCACAATATCGCTGAACAAATCGAAAAGCAGTTTGATAATCTCGACTATCTTTATGACTTAGGTGACATTCGCCTCAATATGTCTGGCTGCATGAACGCTTGTGCGCATCATCATACGGGTGATATCGGTATTCTTGGTGTTGATAAAAAAGGCGAGCATTGGTATCAAATCAGTCTGGGCGGTAACTCTAGCAACGATGCCAAAATTGGCAAAATACTAGGCAAAGCGGTACCGGCAGATGACGTAGCAACGACGCTACAAAAGATACTGGATGTTTATTTAGAACAGCGCGTCAGCAATGAGCATGATGTAGAAGGCTTTGGTGACTTGGTCGATCGCGTTGGCATTGCCCCCTTTAAGGAGAAGGTCTATGGCTAATCATCATGTGTTAAACAATAAAGGTGCTGATATCAGTCAAAAGGATACGTGGTTAGCGCTGTATACCGATGAGCTACCAGATGGTATTACGCTAAGCCACGTCTCACTTTTAGAGTTGCTACAAAAACAAGAAAAACCTGATGTGTTACTGCCACTTAGCGATTTGTTAGATGCTAAAGGTAACATCGCAGGTGGACTGTCTCAACAAGTACATGAGCTAATCATCCAGCATGCCAGCCGTACGGGTGTTTGGATAACAGCGAATAGCGATACTGAAATATTGACTCGAATACCAGAGTTCTTATTGCAGCAAGAACTGATTGTGATTCATGTACCTGCCTTTACCGATGGACGCGGATTTAGCTTTGCTCAAACGCTGCGCCACATGGGCTATGAAGGTGAGATTCGCATGGCTGGCAAGTTTGGTCGCGATCAAATTGCTTATCTGTTGCGCGCAGGCACTGACAGTTTTGTGATAAACGAGCACGATATGCAGTCTATTTCTGATATCAGTCAAGCATTTAACGCTCTTGCCAGTAGCTATGACGGTCGCGATGCTAGCGCATTACCGATGTTTGCAGGTGCGTAAAGCATTGCTTGCAATAAAACTTGTTACTAATCGTTTTTCGATTTAGTTGTTTTTATTTTAGTTACGTCACTTATTAATTATCACTAAGGAATATTTTATGAGCCAATTACACCCAAATCTAAATATCGACCAAGCCAACCAAGATTTACAAGGTAAATCGCCAGAACAAATCGTTGAATGGGCATTAAGCCAAGCGAAAAACCCAATCATCACCACTAACTTCCGCCCTTACGAGTCAGCGATTTTGCATTTGGTCGCT
>NZ_DATIRM010000096.1:0-5217 GCF_035469765.1 Psychrobacter sp. | reverse complement strand
CAAATTCGCTCTAGATACAGGCGATATTTCAGGCTTTGAAGCTTTAGTACGCTGGCAGCATCCTACCCGTGGTTTACTAAAACCTATCAATTTTATTGATGCCCTCATCTCTCACAAATTATCGCTTGAGCTATTCTCTCAGATGGCAAACCAAATCGCTGAGCAGTTAACGATTTGGCAAAAACTCGGCTTTGACCAACACATTTGTATCAATGCCGATGCCGCCGAATTCAGTAATCCAGAATTTTTTGATGTGGTCAGAAATTTACTGCTACAGCATCGGATTGCAGCACATCAGTTACATATTGAAGTGACAGAATCTTCTTTGATAAAACGTCATGATAATGTCAAAAAACAGCTTGACCTGCTAAAGGAGCTCGGAATTTGCTTGGCTTTAGATGATTTTGGTACCGGCTACGCTTCTTTGAGTTATCTGCAAGAGTATCCATTTGACTTTATTAAAATCGACAAAAGCTTTATCTCCAAAATTGTGGAGGATAAAACCCAGCGCGCTATTGTTAAAGCGATTTTGGCATTGGCACAGGCACTTGACATGCAGGTCATTGCTGAGGGCATCGAAAACGAACAGCAGCGCGATTTTTTATTGGCTATGGGGTGTCAATACGGTCAAGGCTATTGGTTTGGCAAACCTATGTCGGCTGAGGCGGCAACCAATATGCTAGTGCAACAACATTTGTCAAAAAATAATGATAAGTAGAAGGCTAATATAAAAGCCTATTTATTAAATGACTCTAAACTGATTATTAAATATCATAGCCCGTAAGCTATATTGCACATAGGATGCAAGACAGGTTGATGACTTATCAGTCTTGTCACCAAACTTGTATATTTTCCAGTGAACGCCTATCTTTTACCAAGAATTTACAGATACGGTCTTAATTCTTTTCTCTCTTCTCAATGTTATTTCATATGATCGGTGTCGTTGTTTGTTAATAATGCAGACACATCCCATGCCAGCAAGATACTAGCAATTCAAACTTAAAAATACAGTTATGCTATCGCTATCGGTCATACACTAAAAAGGACAGGAAGTTATGCAATATAAAGCACCCCTACGTGATATCCAATTCGTGATGCATGAGTTACTTGACAGCGAAAGTCACTATAAAACCTTGCCAGCTTTTCAAGAAGCAGATCGCGAGTTGATGGACAGCCTGTTTGAGATGGCAGCAAGCTTTGCTGAAAACGAGCTGTCACCATTGAACCAAAGCGGTGATGCTGAAGGCTGCCAATTTAATAACGGTCAAGTGACGACACCAAAAGGTTTTAAAGAAGCATATAAGCAATACTGTGAGCTTGGCTTCCCAGCTTTGTCCGCTGAAGAAGCATTCGGTGGTCAAAACATGCCATTTTCATTGTCAACTGTCATCAATGAGATGGTTGGTACGGCTAACTGGTCATTCTCGATGTATCCTGGATTATCGCATGGTGCCATTCAAACCATCGAACACCATGGTACGGACGATCAAAAACAAACTTACTTAGAAAAAATGGTAAGCGGCGAATGGTCAGGCACTATGTGTTTGACTGAAGCACATGCCGGCTCTGACTTGGGTATTATCCGCACCAAAGCTGAACCGAATACTGATGGCAGTTATAGCATTACTGGTCAAAAAATCTTTATCTCAGCGGGTGAGCATGACTTAGCGGACAATATCATTCATATCGTCTTGGCTCGTCTGCCAGGCGCGCCTGCTGGCACCAAAGGTATATCGCTGTTTATTGTACCTAAAATCATGGTCAATGAAGACAACAGCTTGGGCGAAAACAATCAAGTCGTTTGTGGTTCTATCGAGCACAAAATGGGTATCAAAGCCTCAGCGACTTGTGTCATGAACTTTGATGGCGCTACTGGCTATCTGATTGGTCCAGAAAATCGCGGTCTACAGTGCATGTTTACTTTTATGAACGTTGCCCGTATCGGCACAGCTGTACAAGGTGTAACCGCTGCAGAATACGCATTCCAAGGCTCATTAGCTTATGCTAAAGACCGTCTAGCGATGCGTTCAATATCTGGTGCTAAGGCGCCAGAAAAAGCAGCTGACCCAATCATCGTACATCCAGCAGTTCGTAATATGCTATTGACCGAAAAAGCCTTTGCCGAAGGTGGTCGTGCCTTGGTTTATTATCTCTCACATTTTGCCGATACCGTCGCAAAAGGTGAAGGCGATGAGCTGAAATTTGCTGACCAAATGCTGTCACTATTGACACCGATTGCTAAAGCTTTCTTGACTGAAACGGGTCTGGAAGCGGCTAACCATGGCGTACAGGTTTATGGTGGTCATGGCTTTATCAGCGAATGGGGTATGGAGCAAAACGTCCGTGATACACGCATTGCTTGCTTATACGAAGGCACGACTGAAATTCAAGCGCTAGACTTACTAGGTCGCAAAGTGCTCGGCTCACAAGGTAAATTGCTTTCAAACTTTGTTAAAATCATCCAAACATTCTGTGAAGAAAACCAAGATAATGATGAGATGGGTCAATTTATTCGCCCACTTGCCAAGCATTTAAAAGAATGGGGCGATTTGACCGCACGTATCAGCATGCAAGCGACTGAAAACCCAGAAGCAGTTGGCGGTGCGGCGGTTGACTATATGTATTTTAGCGGTTACGTGACGCTTGCCTACTTATGGGCCCGTATGGCATTAGTAGCACAAACCGAAATCGTCAATGGTAGCAGCGAGCATGCATTCTATGATGCCAAAGTAAAAACAGCACAGTTCTATTTTGCTAAATTGCTGCCACGTACAACGACTCACGTACAGCGTATCAGCACTGGTGTTGAACCGTACATGACGATGGATGTTGACCAATTTGCGTTTTAATAAACACTAAAAGCGCTTGAGTGATCATTTTTTTGCTGCGCTAAATAAGGCATCCTCTATCGGCAACATACCAAGGTGTGTTGCCGATTTTGTTATTAACGATTGAAAAACTGCTATAGTCAGTTTTTGAATCGAATGATAAACACTTTTGGTGTACGCATAATTCACGAACAAATACACCCGTTCATATGCTAATTTGCTAAACTATAGCAATGAATAGTGAAGCCTAACTCAAAAAACCTCTTGAAAAATTTTGTCCAACTCACTTTTATTTATTTAAACCAAAGGAATGTTTATGGCCGTTTATAATGCCCCTCTTAACGACATGCGCTTTATTTTAACTGACGTATTTAAAGCGCCACAATTTTGGCAAAATAACGAAAACTTAGCTCATGTCGACATGGAAACAGTCGATATGATTCTGGAAGAAATGGCAAAACTGTCAAAAAACATTCTACTACCTATCAACCGTAGCGGCGATGAAGAAGGCGCAACCTTTCATGGTGATGGTGTCGTCACTACCCCAACTGGATTCAAAGAAGCTTACAAGCAATTTGCTGAATCAGGTTGGGTTGGTTTAAGTGGTAACGCTGAATACGGTGGTCAAGGCTTCCCAAAAATGGTTACCATGCTGACTGAAGAGATGGTTTTCACTGCTAACCAATCATTTGCCCTCTACCCCAACCTAACGGTTGGTGCGACACTTTGCTTAAATGCCGCTGCTTCTGAAGAGCAAAAGCAAACCTATCTAGAAAAAATGTACAACGGTGAATGGGCTGGTACCATGTGCTTGACCGAGCCACATGCCGGTACTGACTTAGGTATCATCAAAACCAAAGCTATCCCTAACGATGACGGTAGCTACGACATCTCTGGCACCAAAATCTTTATCACCGGCGGTGAGCATGACCTCACTGACAATATCATTCATTTGGTATTGGCAAAAACACCTAATGCACCAGAAGGCTCTAAAGGTATCTCACTATTTGTGGTACCGAAGTTCTTGGTCAACGAAGATGGTAGCTTAGGCGAGCGCAACACCTTAGCAGTCGGCTCTATCGAGCACAAAATGGGTATCAAAGCATCTGCAACTTGTGTGATGAACTTTGACAGCGCCAAAGGCTGGATGGTTGGTGCAGAAAATACCGGTCTGTCATCAATGTTTATCATGATGAACTATGAGCGTGTAACCATGGGTCTACAAGGTCTTGGTGGTTCTGAGCTTGCCTATCAAAATGCGGCGCTATATGCCAATGACCGTGGTCAAGGTCGTAGCGATACGCAGATTCAAAGCCCAGAGAAACCAGCCGATGCGATCATTCATCATGCCGATGTACGCCGCATGCTATTGAATGCTAAAGCCAACACTGAAGCATCACGTTGTTTTGCGATGTACGTGGCCAAAAATCTTGATGCAGAGAAGTTTAGTACTGATCCTGAAGCTGCTCAAGCAGCAGCTGCTCGTGTTGCACTATTGACACCCGTTGCTAAAGCATTCTTAACCGACAAAGCACTAGAAGCCACCATTGATTGCCAGCAAGTATTTGGTGGTCATGGCTATATCCGCGAATGGGGTATGGAGCAAATCGTTCGTGATACTCGTATTGCCCAGATTTATGAAGGCACTAATGGTATCCAATCACTTGACCTATTAGGTCGTAAAGTGGCTCGTAATAATGGCAAATATGTCACCCATTTCTTAAGTGAAATTCGTGATTTTGTCAATAACATGCAAGCAGATCATGGCATCAAGCAAGCAACACTGGGCGCTGCTGATACGATTGAAGAGCTAACCACGACTGTCTTAAATAACATTGGTGAGCGTAAGAATGAAGTTAACGGCTGTGCTGTTGACTACATGCACGCTTTTGGTTACCTCGCTAACTCGTACATGTTTGCATGAATGGTCGAAGCAGCTAACTGTAAAGAATGTGATTTCTACACCAATAAAGCGAAGCTTGCCGATTTTTTCCTTGGCCGTATCTTGCCACGTATCGATGCTCATGCTCAGATGGTTAAAGCTGGTAGTGACCCGATGATGAACTTTGACCTTAATTACTTTGACGTACCTGCTAGCTAATTGTTTACTTTTATAATAAAGTAAGCCCTACCGCACTATGATAAAGGGGACAGTCACGCTACTGTCCCTTTTTTTGCCAAAAATATCTTCACAGAAATTGACACTACCATCATCAAAATACATGCTAACAAAATAGTTGATTATTGATGAGCCGTTACGATTAAAATAACGTAAGGCTAAGCGCATTGTGCTTAATAAAAATATCCTGCAATATCAAAGTGGATGCCTTGTCAATTGAGGAGAGCATGTATTACAACAGTGATAACCACAACAATCACTATCAGCAAA
>NZ_DATIRM010000095.1:0-6297 GCF_035469765.1 Psychrobacter sp. | reverse complement strand
CCCATTTTAGCGCCCGTTATCAGGGCTTTGACAATCCAAATAGCAGCACGCCAAATATGGGTCATATCCGATTGGATGCCGAAAGTGCTTATCAAGGTAATTTATGGCTGGCAGCAGATTTTGACCAATATATGGTGAATGGTGCAGCGGAAGAGGTGGGTGATAATATAGGCAGTCGCGTACAGTATTTAGGCTCTACACGCGACCATAAAAAATGAATGATATGAGTTTTTAAGATTGACTATCTTCAGCTGCCAATTGGGTCTGACCTATCCAATAACGACTAAACTGATACGCCACTCGACCAGAGCGTCCACCGCGTTCTGATGCCCAGCGTAGTGCCGCTACTCTGATATGAGTGGGTAACTCATCAATGCTGCCTGCAATTTTATTTTTCGCATCGCCTTGCATATCATCATGACTGTTTTTAGCATCGGTTTTTTGTTGAATAGATAAGTAATGATGCACGATGTATAAATAAGTGTTTTGATCCATTGGATGAAAGGATAGCCATAAACCAAAACGGTCAGATAAAGACACCGTCTCATCGATGTTTTCATAAGGGTTCACCTCATCGGTTTGACCATTATAAATATTGACATTGTCTTTCATCAGCTGCGGTAGTAGATGGCGGCGGTTACTGGTCGCATAAACCAACAACTTGTCTTGCTCTGAATCAAGGGCACCATCCAGCACACTTTTTAAGGTGCGGTAGCTTTCATCTTGACCATTAAACGCCAAGTCATCACAGTACACCACGTAGCGACATTTACAGTCAGCTGGCAATGCTTTAATCGCTGCACGTATTTTATCAAGCATCTTTAAATCATCACGGGCAATTTCAATGATGCGCAGACCTTCGTTATGATAGGCTTGAAGCAAGGCCCGAATCAGCGATGATTTACCAGCGCCGCGTGTCCCTGTCATCAAGACGTGATTGGCAGGATAACCTTTAAGGAACTGGCGCGTGTTTTGTACCAGTTTTGATTTTTGGGTATCGATACCATGTAAGTCATCTAAATTTAAAAATAAATTGACCGCCAGCGGCTCTAAATGTCCAGTCTGCCCACCGACCCAGCGATAAGCCAGCTGCGCAGGATCAATCTCAATGGTTGGCGTGACTTGCTCTTGCAAATACTGCCCGAGCAAATCTAATAAATGGTCGGGCAGAGCATAATTCGTAATAGGCTTAGTGGATTGGGGCATAATACTCAGTCGCTTATAAAAATTAAAATGACGTTTGGCTTACTAGATATATAAAGGCATCACTTTACCATGAAAAATAGTGCTAGTATTCCTCGTGTAGTACAAGCAGATGCAAAACAAGCCTTGCGAGTGCAAGCGCCACAAATCCTGCCAGCATTGACCTTATTATTCTCAGACTTGCATTATAGCGAGATATCGCATCAACGCCTCAGTCAGCAAAATCATGGTAGTGAATTTGATTATCAAGGTTTAACGCGTGCACAACATCCACAGTTTGGGAGCGTAATGATTAAATGGCAGTTATGTGCTGATGCCAATCGAAACTCTGCTGGTTTAACCTATGAAGCTGACGTTCTAAAATCTATCAATAACTTATCAAATAATCAAAACAGCCTTTCCGTTATCGCACCACCACTATTAGTTTTCGAAAATATCACCTTACAAATATTAGGACGGCTGCAGCATTTGACTGTGCTTGTCATGCCTTATTATCTAAATGGCAGCTTGACAAATCAGCTGAGCGCTCAAAAGCATCTATTATTGACAGATGTGCAAAAATATCAATTTATCCTGCAATCTGCTTATCTTCTGCATCATTTACACAATATCGGCTGGCTACATAATGATATTAAGCCCAGTAATATTTTACTAGAAGGCTTGCTGTCAAATAATGCGGATAATAGCCGTATCACGTTTGATTTGTTATTGACTGATTTTACTTTGGCAAGAAGCCTTCATAAACCAAGTATGGCAAATATTGCTGGCACGCCTGCCTATCTTGCTCCTGAGCGTTGGCAAGGGTGTGGCGCAACAGTACAAAGCGATATATACGCATTTGGGGTTATGATGTATGAGATATTAGTCAGCGAACGACCATTTAATTTAGAATCAAGAAATGATGAGTTGTTGAGAGCGTGGGCGACCCGGCACTGCCAGTATCCTGTGCCCGTCTTGACTTTAGGGTATCGTCATTATCAAGGTATTATTGATAAAGCATTGGCAAAGCGGATGGAGGCACGGTATCAAAATATGGAAGCTGTTTTGAGGGATTTAGAGTTATTAGAAAATAGGTAAAGCGTATTATTGATAGTCTTGGTAGAGTTCCTCAACAGACTTATCATTAACGATGCTTTGACACTGAGCAAACTGAATATTAAAAGTATCTCTCAATTCATTAAGCTGTTCGATATTCATTTTGTCAGTATTGGAGTAATAAGTCTTAGCGCTAATAGCATAGAGGCTTAATGTGTTTAGCGCCTCATCGCAAACCTCAAAAGGTGCAATCGTTGGCAGACGATTAACATTCACATTATCTATGATTCTATAGGTGTTGCTTATGGTACTTGCTAATAGTTTGGTATCTTGGGTAGCAATCGCGCTTTCCATACCCGTTTTTAGAATGGTTAACTTTTCTAAAAGTATCTCTGCATCATGATGAAAGCCACTAAATTTATCTAAGCTCATCATAACCTTGGTCTTTGTGTCTATACCTACGTCAACTGAAATAGCCGGTTTATATAAGTTACGAAGCCCAACGAGACTAGCTGCTAATAAAACCAGTAATCCTATTGTCAGCCAAAATCCTTTATTCATCGTTTTAAACCAGTCATTTTATGCCTCTGAGAGATAGTTTACTTTGCTTTAATATCAGTTTTATTAATGCTAACACTATTTAGGAGGTATAAGTATTTTGCATAAATACCAAACACAAAAAAACCTGCTAAAAGCAGGCTTTAATATTTGGTCTAAGATGTACTATCCGAAAATGGTGGGGCTGGAGAGACTCGAACTCTCACACCTTGCGGCGCCAGAACCTAAATCTGGTGCGTCTACCAATTCCGCCACAGCCCCATTTTCGTTACCTTATCATCTTTGGCGTTGATATTCAAACCCCATTGAGATAAATAACTGATTCGGTAGTGCGTCTCAGTGGTTGGCTATTATATAGAGTTTGAATCGTTTAGCAAGCCCTATTTACACTTATTTTTAATTATTTAACGATTATTTTTGCTAAATATCATAAATAATTGATATTGCTGATTTTTTAATTCACATTTTTTATTATTTTATTAATATCCATCTTACTCTTGATATGATGAGATATCTAATTGTTGTAATTTACGGGTTAACGTATTGCGTCCCCAACCCAGTAAATTGGCAGCAGCTATTTTTTTGCCGCCGCTATGATTGAGTGCTGCGGTCAGTAAGACCCGCTCAAACTCAGGTGTTGCCGTCTGCAAGATATCGGTTGCTCCCTCCCGTAGTGATTGCTTAGCCCAAATAGCTAAGGCTTGCTGCCAGCTTTGGCTGCCAGAAGCATACTGACTTTGTAGAGGGTTGTTTTCAATAGGGTCTTGTGAGGATAAATACTGCTGTTGATTGTCTAGAGTAGCGTCGCTATTTTCAAGCAGCTCTGGTGGTAAATCCTCTACCATAACCGTGTTGCCAGTTGCCATCACGGTCAACCAGAGGCAGACGTTCTCAAGTTGGCGGACATTACCGCGCCATTCAAAAGACTGCATCATTTGCATTGTTGCCGGATGTAGCTGTTTTGGTGCCGTATTCATCTGCTCAGCAGCGCGCTGCATAAAGTAAGTCGTTAATGCTGGTACGTCCTCGCGCCTAGTCCGTAAAGGCGGCAAAGGTAGACGAATGACATTAAGGCGATAAAATAAATCCTCACGGAACTTGCCTTGTTTGACCAGTTCTTCTAAATTTTGATGGGTAGCAGCAATAATGCGTACATCTACTTTGACAGGCTGTTGCCCACCCACGCGAAAAAACTCACCATTTGCCAACACTCGTAATAGCCGCGTTTGGGTACTAAAAGGCATGTCACCGATTTCATCTAAAAATAACGTGCCGCCATCCGCTTGCTCAAAGCGACCTTGGCGTGAGGTTGTTGCGCCAGTGAATGCGCCTTTTTCATGACCAAACAGCTCA
The DNA here is from genome assembly GCF_035469765.1 of Psychrobacter sp. Lineage (GTDB taxonomy): Bacteria > Pseudomonadota > Gammaproteobacteria > Pseudomonadales > Moraxellaceae > Psychrobacter. Next base: position 2,148 of record NZ_DATIRM010000095.1, on the reverse strand, counting down.
GATTCAATCAAATCATGGGGAATCGCTGCCATATTCAGCGCAATAAAGCTTTGGTTTTGGCGCGGTGAATGCTTATGCAAGGCGCTAGCAACCAACTCTTTGCCTGTGCCTGATTCACCAGTGATTAAAACGGTAATCGGTGAATACGCGAGTCTTCCAATGGCACGAAACACCGTTTGCATAGCTTGCGACTGACCAATAATACCGCTTGGATTGTTATTAGCTTGGGGTTTAGATTTTTCCTGAGCTTTATTTTCAGCAGCTTCTGGGGCTTTTCTAGCTGATCTGGTTGCATTTGACTTATTAGTAGGCTGTTCTTTAACCTTAGGCTTCACAGTAGCATTTGATGCGATGTCAGTACTGATATCTGCATGAGATTCGATTGTGTGATTTGATACGACCAGATTCGGCTGATAATTAATGGCTTTATAAATTGTGGCAACGGCATCATCTAGGTCAAACGGCTTGGGCAGATATTCAAATGCGCCTGTCTGATAGCTATTAATGGCAGAAGTGAGGTCTGAATGCGCTGTCATAATGACAATCGGCAGCTTAGGAAAGTGCTTGTGTACCCAATCACTAAACGACAGACCATCCATCATCGGCATACGAATATCCGTCAATATCACATCAGGTAATAATGCGGCTGACTCTGACGCTTGCAAAATATCATTGAGGCGTGTCCACGCTGCTTGTGCTTGAGTAAAGCTGATAACCGTCAATCCGGCATCTTCAAAAGTATCTGCAAGTACCAGTCGCAGCGCCGCATCATCATCAATGAGCCATAAAGTAGCAGGCTCATTATCAGGATTGTTATTGACCGTGACCATTGGCATTTGCTCATGGCTTGTAAGGTGTTGGGTATCATTATACTGAGTCATGTGTTTAGCCTAATAAGCATGAAAAGATGAAAATAGCGGCATTAACTTTCAGCGATTGGCTGATGAAAAGGCAAATAAAGGGTAAAACGGGTTTGATTATGATGGCTGCTTTTATTATTGGCATTAGTATCAGTACTCACGCGCTGCGATTGAGTGGAACTGACATCAATCATACCATGATGACGGCTGATGATATCTTGTACGATAGATAAACCAAGCCCAGTTCCTAGCGCACGACTGGTCACCATAGGGAAAAATATCTGCCCGATAATATCTGGATGAATGCCCGAACCGTTGTCAGTGATAGCAATTTGTAGTACTTGTTTATGTTGCTGCCCAGCAATCGTATGCTGAAAAACAACTCGAGTTTGAATATGTAGAATAGCTTGATAACCGTCATGACTGTCATTACTATTAAAAGAGCTCATCCCTGATGGTGAAGCATTTATTTCAGAAGGTTTTTGATGCGGCAAGGTTTGTGCAAATTCAGTCATGGATTCGCAAGCGTTATTAATGAGATTTAAGAAGACTTGAATCAGCTGGTCTTTATCGGCACAGAGTTCAGGTAACGATAAGTCATAGTCGCGCTGCAATAAAACTTGTGGATATTGATGGATGATCAATGCCAAAACATGCTCTATTGGCTCATGAATATTAAGCGTTTGCCAATGTGGTAATTGATTGGAACCAAGAAACTGCCCAATCAGCTGAGTTAGGCGATCTGTCTCTGAGATGATGATATCGGTATAGCTGCGCAATTTGTCAGCGGTTTTTTGACGATCGTTATCAGGGTTTGAAACGGGATTTAAAATAGGGCTTTGATAGTCGGCATCAGCAGTGTGAGTATTAAGTGAGCGCTCACTAAATTTGATAAATTGACGCTGCAACAACTGCGCGGCACCGCGAATACCAGCCAACGGATTTTTGATTTCATGGGCAACCGAACGCAGCATATGACGTGCAACATTGTACTGCTGCTGTTGGTGCTGTTCTTCTGAGATGCGACTTTGGCGGTCTTTGCCCCATATCTCTATAATAAAATAGCTTTGCTGCTGATAAATAATAGGGGTCACACTATAGTCAATCGAGAGTGGTAAGTTGCCATTTAGCTGGGTGTTTATCAGATGGTCATGGTCAATAAAAGGTTGTTGATACTGCTTCGCTTGATGAAAGCGCTCAGTTAAAGAATAGCTTTTATCTTTTGGGCTGGTAATAATAGTGCTTTTTTGAGGTTTCAACTCTTCGGGCGCAAGCAGCATTAATATAG
>NZ_DATIRM010000094.1:0-15656 GCF_035469765.1 Psychrobacter sp. | reverse complement strand
AAACTGCTGACTAAAGTGCCCAGTATTATAGGCTAAATTGTACTTACTACAGATGGCTTGTACGGTTGGTGCAATCTTCGCATAGTGCCTAGCAGGCATATCGGGAAAGATATGATGCTCAATTTGATGCGATAAATTACCGGTCAAAATATGAAACCATTTATTACCTTGAATGTTGCTAGAGCCGAGAATTTGACGCACGTACCAATCACCTTTGCTCTCATTGGCATCAAGATGGGTATACATATGCGCCTGCTCGGTAAAGTGACCACAGAATATCACTGCCCATGTCCATAGATTACGAGCGATATTGGCAGTGATATTACCGCTTAGAGTCGTCAAAGCACTACCACGACCTAATGTCAGACCTACCACCGTAGGAAAAGCAATGTAATCTTTACCAACTTGTCGGGCGATTTTGCCAAATAGTGCACGAGCTTTTGGCTGCATTATGTCTGTCAGTTTTGGTACGTCTGCGTACTCGTCGACACTGATTTGAATATCGTGGAAGGCGACGGCCCATTCAAAGCCTAATGCCAATATCATCGTCTTAAATAAGTTATAGCGATCGCTTGGCGTCCAAGGCTGCTCATCAGTAACGCGAATCAAGTGGTAGCCGACATCATGGTCGCGACCGACAATATTGGTAAAAGTATGATGCAAGTAGTTATGCGAATGCTGCCATAGGGGCGCAGGGCAAACGATATCCCAATCGAACTTTTGGCTGTTAAGATGAGAGTGCTGCATCCAGTCATATTGACCATGCATAACGTTATGACCAAGCTCCATATTGTTTAAAATTTTACTAAAGCTTAGCAAGGATGTGCCCAGTAACCAAACGCCAAGTTTGCTACGTTTTGATGATAATTGCCCAGCGAATGCAAGCAGTACACGTGAAATGACCTCGCTATATACCACGGTCCCATAAATACGCTGAATATAGTGCGCATCATCGCTACCTAGTGAGTCCATCACGCTTTGATACAGTGCATTCAACTCATTAGCAAGGGCTTCGGTTTCCACTTTTGGTAGTGGCGCACCCGTTAACGTCGGATATGGCGTGGCTTTGAATGGTGCATCGGTTAATGAAGTTACAATAGGTACCGCAAATTGAGCTTTAAATATAGGGGGTAACAAGCGCATAGATAATCCTTGTCCGAAAGTGCCTCAATAAATGATAATCACAATATTCGGTTTAATCATTGGTGTCAGTTTTAAGACAAAATACGAATGAATATTCTTTAGGTAATAACTAAGTTATAGGTGGCTATAAAAGGTTATTTTATCCTTGATAATTCTGCTAAATATCCAATACGACATCGGTCATTGGTACATTAATACAGGTTTGAATAGACTCATAGCCATCATTACTTATCTTACCGGTTTGAATATTTTTGACCCTACCGCTGATTTTATTACAGCGGCATAGCTGACATATACCTTGCCTGCAACCGTGGTTCAAACGAATACCAGCGTTCTCCGCACCCAATAATAACGTGGTACTGCTGTTATATTGACGTTGTCGTCCACGTAAATAAATGGTTTTTGCTTCGGTAGTAGCGGCTTCTTCGTCTGCTTTATCTATACCAGACAAAATATAATCGAAGCTTTCTATCGCACTAAAACTTTCTATCGTAATGTTGTCACGTAGCTGCTTGCCATGTGGCAAGTTAATCTCATCGCAAGCGCGGTACAAAGCTGCTAATAACGCTGGCGAACCACAAGCAAATATCTCTGTATCCATCAGTGGTAGTTTTAATGCTATTAAAGTTTGCACGCTCAAATGTCGCGAGCCTGCCAGATAAGTATTGGGGTCTTCAGTATTAATAAGATGATAAATAAATGTTGGATATTTAGCAGCTAGCTGCTGCCATTGATTCTGCAATAATGATTGATAGAAAGTTGTACGATTATAATATAGCAGCGTTACTTGATGCCCATTTTGCAGCGCCTGCGTAATCAAACCTAGCATTGGCGTAATACCACTGCCGCTAGCGATAAATAATAGTGGTACTGGTACAGAGGTAAGAGATAACGGTTTGCTTATCTGCTGTACTTGCTGTTCTAACACTGTGTGAGCTAGAGTAAATTCACCGACGGGTAAACTGCTATTAAATATAGTACCCAGTGCTGCATATTTGCTTAAGTAATCTGACACTAGACCTTGAGGCTTAATAGCAATAGTTATCGTCGAGGTAATAGCCTGCAGTTGCGACTTCTCATCAAAGCTATTTTTATTTCCATTAGAGTTTTTATCGTTGTCCTCATGCCACCATAATGGCTGCTGCGGTAAACCAACCAATGAATAGTTGCGTTGATGATAAACACCATCAAGAAGTACGCTTAAATTAATATGCTGACCGCCATGCCAACCATCATTTGAATTATCAACTGAACTAAAAGTTTGCTGTTTAAAGGCGCGATTAGGCTCAAATTGTAGCGCTATCAAGTCATCACTGAGTGTACGACGTGCTATAAGACGCAACTTGGGCACGGTTAATGACCAAAATGGGTGAAGGCGCGTACTGATAAAATCAACAAACGCACGTTGGATAAGTTCAGGGCGATAGCCAGTCGTCATGGAATGCCTTTTTATAAAACTATTTTTATTAAGATTAACTAATATAATAGAGACTATTGATTAATTTTGCGAAGTATTTGATGCTGTTTTTTGTGGTTTTTATAAAACAGCAATGAATTAGAAAGATACAGCAGTAAGCTGAATGATAATTTTAATAGAAGCTTTTATGTAAAATGCTTGCAGCTTTGTGATAAAAGGCATGAAACAAGCTATAAAACAGCCAGTTAGCTTGCAGGGGTTGCGCCACAATGCGATAATGACAATCAATGAATACCCCTGATTTTGAGGTGCAGCGTACTTAGCAGTATTGTTAATTCTGCTTGTTTATCTCTTTTATGCAGTCTATCGGAGTGTTAATGGCTCAATATATTTACACGATGAACAACGTGTCAAAACTTGTTCCACCTAAGCGTGAAATTTTAAAAAATATTAACTTATCTTTTTTCCCCGGTGCCAAAATTGGTGTTTTGGGTATCAATGGTTCAGGTAAATCAACCTTGCTACGCATCATGGCGGGCGTGGATACTGAGTTTAGTGGTGAAGCTCGTGCGCAAACGGGCACCAAAATTGGTTATCTGCCGCAGGAACCACAGCTTGATGACAGCAAAGATGTACGTGGTAACGTCGAAGACGGTATGCGTGAGGCGTTAGATGCGCTCGCTCGTCTGGATGCTATTTATGCCGAATATGCTGAGCCTGATGCCGACTTCGATAAGCTTGCTGAAGAGCAAGGTAAGATGGAAGACATCATTCAAGCGTGGGATGCGCATAACTTAAATACCCAGCTAGAAAAAGCTGCTGATGCATTGCGTCTGCCACCATGGGATGCGGATGTGAGTAAATTATCAGGTGGCGAAAAACGCCGTGTGGCACTATGCCGCCTGCTATTATCACGCCCAGATATGCTATTACTGGACGAACCAACCAACCATTTGGACGCTGAGTCCGTGGCATGGTTAGAGCAGTTCCTACAGAATTACAGCGGTACAATCGTTGCCATTACCCATGACCGTTATTTCTTGGATAACGTTGCCCAGTGGATTTTGGAGCTTGACCGTGGTCATGGCTATCCATATGAAGGCAACTATACTGAGTGGCTTGAGCAGAAGAATACGCGTCTAGAGCAGCAGAATAAGCAAGAAGAATCGTTTGCCAAAGCGCTGAAAAAAGAACTTGATTGGATTCGCAAAAACCAAAAAGGTCAACAGGCCAAGTCTAAATCTCGTGTACAGCGTTTTGAAGAGTTGAATTCACAAGAATTCCAAAAACGTAACGAGACCTCTGAGATTTATATTCCACCGGGTCCACGTTTGGGTAATAAAGTCATCGAAGTCAACGATATCTCCAAATCGTTTGGCGACCGTTTACTTTATGAAAATCTTAGCTTTAATGTCCCAGCCGGTGCTATCGTTGGTATTATCGGTCCAAATGGTGCGGGTAAAACTACGCTATTTAACATGATTACCGAACGCGATACACCAGATACTGGTTCAGTTGATTTGGGCGAAAGCGTAAAAGTCGCTTATGTTGGTCAGGTACGTGATAACTTAGATGACAGTAAAACCGTTTGGGAAGAAATCTCTGACGGGCTTGATATCATTACCGTTGGTGACTATACGACGCCAAGCCGCGCTTATATCGGTCGCTTTAACTTTAAAGGTTCAGACCAGCAGAAGCATGTGGGTCAATTGTCAGGTGGTGAGCGTAATCGCTTACAGTTAGCTAAGACATTGAAGCAAGGCGCGAACGTATTGCTCCTTGATGAACCATCAAACGATTTGGATATCGAAACCTTACGTGCGCTAGAAGATGCGATTCAAGTCTTCCCAGGTACCGTTATGGTGGTGTCGCATGATCGCTGGTTCCTTGACCGTATCGCGACCCACATCTTGGCATTCGAAGAAGAAGGCCCAGTTTGGTTCGATGGTAACTATTCTGAGTTTGAAACTTATCGCAAAAAGACGATGGGTGATGATGCCAATCCTAAGCGTATGAAGTATAAAAAGATTTCAACCTAGGACTGTTATTTAGAAATTTTAAATTTAAAGATAAAAAAAGACCTCTAAATTATTAGAGGTCTTTTTTATGCGTTATCATTTTTTGTGTGTTATTAAATGATTTAAAAATTAACGCTTACGCCCGAATTTACGCTGCTTTTTATTACTGATTTCAGTGATGGCATGGGCAATTTCTTCTTCATTAAGACTAGAAACTTGCTGCAAAATTTGCATCATATCAGAAGTAAGGACATATTTTGCATGATGGGCAATATCATTGATGCGATGATCAAAGGTTAAAATGCCGGTTTCTTCTTCTTTTTGTAAATAATCCAGACGAGTCAAGGCACCAATGAAACTAGTGAATAATGCACGATCAAAGAAGTCTGGAATGTCATCAGCGTATAGCACTGATAAACGTTGACCAAGCAAATGACATAAATCAACCACTTCGTTTTCAGTCAAGTTGCCTGAGCCTTGCTGTGCGAGTAGGGCTAAGGTCATAAAGTAACGCTCAAGGCTTTGCTCAACAGGCGTGGCAAGCACTTGTAGCTGTTGATAGTATCTACTGTTGGCTTCAGGCACGCTCAGCATGCCATCGTCCAATTCTATAATCAGTCCATGGGCGATGAGAATATCGATTTTTTTGTTCAGAGTGTCCGCCAAACCGTGCGCAGGATAGTATAAAAACAGCTCGCTTTGCAAAAATGGATAGAGCTGTTTGGCAATATTATCCAAACGACTGCGGTCGATACGACCGTTACGCGCCACCAATGCCGATAAGAAAGACAAGAGAATAAATACATGCAAAATGTTGTTACGAAAATAACTCAGTAGTGCCGCTTGCTTGCCTGCAATCTGAATGATATCGCCCAAGATATGAGGGATACGCTCAATAAGCTTCAGCTTAATACCGTAATTAATGATTTGCTGCGGTGACATGTCGGTGACGACCGTATCACTTGAATACGGTAGCTGTTGAGCCAAACCTTGATAAAGGGCAATCTGCTCGCGGCAAATATCTTCATCGAGCGCCGATTTTGGTGCAGATAGCAACACCAGTGACAGCAAGGATACTGGAGTAACCACCGCTGCTTTATTGATATGCTGCATGACTTTGACGCCGATATTATCGACCATGGCGCTGGCTTTATCATCGAGCGGGGTATCGGTGCGATCAGCAGGTAAGCTGTTTTCCGGCACATCAAATTTGGTCATAAAGTCGGTTAAATGTAGCGGTGTACCAAAGCTTAGGTGCACATTGCCAAAAATACGCTCAATCTTGCGACCGACTTTTAGCAGTCCAAGTAATGACTCAGACTCTTTAGGTTTACCTTTTAGCTCACCGACATAGGTACCGCCTTCCATGATGCGCTCATAACCGATATAAGTCGGAATAAAGACCACTGGCTTGTTGCTTTGACGCAATTGGCTGTGCACGGTCATTGCTAGCATACCCATTTTCGGTGGCAGCAAACGACCTGAGCGTGAGCGACCGCCTTCGATAAAGTATTCAATCGGCGTATTACGAGTAATAAGGGTGTGCATATATTCACGTAAGACGGCAGTATAAAGCGCATTACCGCGAAAGCTGCGACGTATATAAAAAGCCACTGCGCCGCGTAATATCGGGCCTAAAAAAGGCACATCTAGGTTGTCACCCGCGGCGACATAAGGAATGCTTAGGCCACGTTTATAGATGACATAAGACAGTAATAGGTAATCGACATGGCTACGATGACAAGGTACATATACCAGCTCATAATCTGCTGCAAGCTCACGTACGCGCTCGAAGTGATGGACTTCTACACCATCATACAGTTGCGTCCATAACCACGTTAAAAATTTATAAAAACCGCGAATGATGGAATGTGAGTAGTCATTGACCATCTCGTTAGCATAGCTCTTTGCCAGCAGTCGCGCTTCACGAGCGCTAGTACCTGTTGCCGCTGCTTCTGCCTCTATCGCATGCTTAATGGCAGGCGAATAAACCAGCTTATCTACCAAGTTGCGTCGGTCTGACAAATCGGGACCGAGCATACTGGCGCGCTGTTTGTCTAAATAAATATTCAGCTGCTGCTGCAATGAGCGCACAAGCTCACGATTGCCATCAGCTGCTGCCACCACTGCATAGTTTGGCGCTATATTGATTATATTTTTAGGGGTGCTATCTGTCGCATCGCTGTCATTCGTATCAAGAGTAGCAGCTTCAAAGATAGCGGAGTTTAAGTCAGCCGCCTCATCATCATCACCTTTAAGGCTGTCATTAATCAGGGTACGCAAATCTTGCGGTGGATGAAACTGTACAAAGGTATCACGTCCCATCACACCAATATTGAATAACTGCTTGGTAATACTAGGATCTTGCCAGTTATCAGCCGTTAACAGTTTAAATAGAGAGTCCTCTTTTTCTGGCGCACGTCCCCAGAGGATAGATACCGGCACTAAGCGTACTTTTAATTCTGGGTACTGCAAAATCGCAGAGACCAGACGTGATAGGCGAGGTGATAATTGGTTTTCTTTGGCATGTGGGTGATGCAAAAATATAATGGCCGCGTTTTCTTTGATATTATGAGCACTATCTTGTACCCCAACCAATGCTGGCGGTAAGTTGTGCTCTTGTGTTTGCAGGTCAATCAAAATACTGTTGGAGCGCGAGTAATCTTGCAGCACATAAAACCGTAGCGTTTGGTCATCATGATCAAACTCAGGTAGCTCGCCCAAAAGCTTTGGTTTCACTGCCACATCTAGCATCTGTCCCGATATTTTACGGTACAATTGATTAATCGGTGCACTCGAATAAGGCTTTGGCACAGTTGGGCTGCCGTCCGTTTCGGGCGTGATTGAATGCTCAGTCATAGGCGAGTTATCACTGGCCATTGGCGCTTTAAAAATCCGTTTTTTTAAGAACTTCGGTATCATAATTAGTATCAAAATTAGTCAAATGTGTTACGCTTATAATGCCATAAAAGCCAATAAAGCGATATATAGCGTCTGTATATACTACTAATATTCATAGGCACGGGTTACGATGCCGTCAGCCAAAGGATGAGCAATTGCCCTAGAAATATATAGATGCAGAATATAAAAATGAGCGGTTTGAAAGTCATTGCTTTAAAAGCTAAGATATTTAAGGTAATAATAGTTCTCTACTACAGACTGTATTTTTGTTTAACGGTCCATCTTACGCAATTAAGTTAAAATACTATGACTCCAGCCATCAATCTTGCCAAACAACGTGGGCTTGATTATCAAGTCCATGAATATATCCATGACAGTAATGCTGCCTCTTATGGGTTAGAAGCTGCTGAAAAGCTCGGCGTTGATGTGAGTCAGGTGTTTAAAACCTTGGTGGTAATGACCGAAGCTGGCGTGCTTGCGGTGGCTATCTTACCCGTGGACAAGACGTTGAATTTTAAAAAAATGGCTAAGGCTCTTTCTGTTAATAAAATGCTGCCTTGCAAAAAAGTCCAAATGGCAGAGCCCAAACAAGTCGAGCGCAGTACAGGCTATGTGCTCGGCGGCGTCAGTCCATTAGGACAAAAGAAGCGTTTGGTCACACTCGTAGATGACTCAGCACAAGCACAGCCGACTATTTATGTCAGTGGCGGTCGCCGCGGTTTAGAGATTGAATTGCCACCTGCGCAATTGGCGACGACGCTTACTGCGTGCTTTGCTGCTATCACTGATAATTAAGGGTGATAGTGATAATAATCAAATAAATTTAGACTTGGACAGCTGCTTATTGGCCGTCTTTTACTCATATTTATAAGGATAGTGTTATGCCGCATTTAACCATTCAAGTGACTCCCAATGTCAGTATTGCTCATGAAGAGTCTCTGCTCAAATCTCTTAATAAGGCGCTGTGGGACAGTGGTCATTTTGGTAAGCCGACTGATATCAAGGCACGGATTTTGCCCCTAAATACTTTTTTGGTGGGTGTAGAAGATGATGAACAAACCAACGGCTTTATTTATGCTCATTTAAAGATAATGAACGGACGTGATGAGAGTATCCGAAATCAGCTTGCTGAGCTCTTGGTTACTACCATAGAGCAGACGCTGGGCGCTGCACAGTCAGGGCGCGCATCATTACAGGTATGCGTGGAGGTTGAGGAGATTAGCGTGGTGTATCATAAGAAGATGCTCAGCGCTTAACCAAACTTACTACAGCACAAAAAAGCGCCCAGTTATTTAACTGAGCGCTTTTTTATTTATAGTAGTTATAGACTGTCTTTTACTTAATCTTAGTCTAAAAATGCAAAGTTATCAATATCCATTGCCGTCATGCTGTCACTTGGTGCAACCATGCTTTCGGCGTGACCTGAAGTGCGTGGTAACAGCTTATCAAAATAGAATTCTGCCGTTTGGATTTTGGCTTTGTAGAATTCTGGTGATTCTGTGCCACCATTTTCAAGCTTGTCGTAAGCAACCGCTGCCATACGCGCCCAGTGATAGCCCATCATCACATAGCCTGAATACATTAAGAAATCATCTGACGCAGCTGAGATAATTTCACGGTCTTTACGTGCCATCAGCATTAAGCGTACCGTTAGCGTATTCCACTCAGCACATAGCTTGGTCAGTGCCCAAACGAATTTACGCATCTCTTTATCAAGAGCGTACTCGCTACACCATCTCATGATGCTTGAGGTATAGTCGCGAATGATTTTACCTTTAGACTGTAAGATAACTTTACGACCCAATAAATCTAGTGCTTGGATACCTGTCGTACCTTCGTACATGGTAGCGATACGAGCATCGCGAGCGATAAGTTCCATGCCCCATTCTTTAATATAGCCATGACCACCATATACTTGCTGACCATGTTTGGCCGCTTCAATACCAAGCTCAGTTAAGAAGCCTTTTAGGATTGGCGTGTAGAAGCCAAGCTTATCATCCCACTTCTCAAATTCTGCATCATCACCGTTGGCGATGCCTTGTGCCATTTTGTCTGCATAGCGTGCTGAATGATAAATCATTGAGCGCCCACCTTCAGCAAAGGCTTTTTGGGTCAATAGCATACGGCGTACGTCAGCGTGATGGATAATGGCATCAGCTACTTTTTCAGGATCTTTAATACCTGATAAGGTGCGCATTGAGCGACGATCTTTAGCATAAGGTAGCGCGTTTTGGAATGACAACTCAGTATGTGCCAGACCTTGGATACCAGTCCCGATACGAGCCGTATTCATAAAAGTGAACATGGCTTTTAGACCTTTGTTCGGCTCACCAATTAAATAACCAACCGCATCATCAAAGTTTAGGACACAAGTGGCTGATGAGCTGATGCCCATTTTGTGCTCGATAGAACCACAAGTCACGCCATTACGCTCACCGATTTCGCTTTCAGCAGTTGGCAAAAATTTCGGTACGATAAATAATGAGATACCGCGCGTGCCTTCTGGTGCATCTGGTAGGCGTGCTAAAACGATATGTATGATGTTTTCCGTTAAATCATGCTCACCGCTTGAGATGAAAATCTTAGTACCGCTAAGCTTATAGCTGCCGTCTTCTTGTGGAATGGCTTTTGATTTTACTTGACCCAAATCCGTACCACACTGTGGCTCAGTCAGACACATAGTGCCTGCCCAAGAGCCTTCGACCAATTTATGTAAGTAGGTTTCTTTTTGCTCGTCGCTACCATACTGCATAATGGTATTGATACAACCGGTCGATAGACCAGGATACATCGCCCATGGCCAGTTCGCTGTACCGATGATTTCAGCTTTAATCAAGTTGATTGACATCGGTAAGTTCATACCACCGAATTTTTCAGGGTATGAAAGACCTTGCCATCCGCCTTCGACGAACTGATCATAAGCTTCTTTAAAGCCTTTAGGCGTGGTGACGACGCCATTTTCAAAATGACAGCCTTCAGCATCCGCTGGCTGATATAAAGGCGCTAGTACATTTTCAGCAAAGTCCGCCATGCCCTGAAGAATCATATCAACAGTTTCAGGATCTGCGTTTTCGCCATTATCCAAATCTTTATAATGCGTTTGATAGTCAAATACGTCATTAATTAAGAACTTGATATCACGTAAAGGTGCTTTGTAAGTTAACATAGTCATTCTCTTTAGTTATTCGCTCGCATAGACGCTTGGTTATTGCTTAAATTACTAGTTAAACCATGGCTTATGAAAACGATTGTGCGATTATTTGGGAAAAGATAGAAAATATCATGGATCGATATTATGTTTTGTTAAGTAAAACTTATCCATTTTGATAACTGTTAAGACGTCCTTGCTAAATAACAGCTGTCATTTGTTGCTATCAGTATAAATCTTCTATAATGACAAATATACTACTAATAACTAATATTCATGACCCATAAGTAGAAATAAAAATTTAAGTTATATGTGGAGTTGCTTTGATTTATTTATTTATCCTATTGAATGAGCCTTCATCCTAGATATAACTATAGTAAAATAATGACCTTAACGCCCATGGGTTGATTGCCTTTAGTAGATTAGGAAAAGCAGTTATGAGCGCATCAAAGCGCAAGACAACACGAGTCTCTTGGTTGACACTGTTGTTGCTGCGCCTAAAGGCTTTGATTGATGGTGAGCTTGAGCATCTACTTGCAGTTAAGCGCAGTCAGCGTCCATGGCATGTGCCGATTGTCTCGGCCATTGCCATTAGCTTTCCGGTATTTGTGGGTGCTTACTTTGATGCTTTGTCTTCAGGACTTAAAGCATCCTTGGGGGCGATGGTTATCTTAAACTTACCGCTGGTTGGCAAGCTGCCTTATCGCTTGGTGACGTTGATGGCATGGGGCTTTGCCATGTCACTGTGCTTTGCATTTGGGCTGATAGCGCAGCAAGTGCCTGTCCTTAGACTGCCGGTATTTATACTAATAGCATTTAGTGTGGTTGTCTTTGGACGCTACTATCGTCAGCCGCCACCCGCAGGTTTGTTTGTGATGATGGCAGGGGCGATTGCGCTATTTACTCCCTTGGCATTAGAAGATATTATGTCAGCCACGGGTTTGGTGATGCTCGGTAGCGGGGTTGCTTTGATTATAGGGCTGCTGTATTCACTGTTTTTATTAGCGACCCGTCCTATGACGCCCACACCTGTCTATAACTACGAGCCTGATACCTTAACTGAAAGCATTATCGTCGCTGCTTTTGTCGGTTTGGCGTTACTGATTGCCCTGCTATTAAATATGCCCAACCCCTATTGGGCGGCGGTTAGCTGTTTTCTGATTATTCAAGGTATCCACCTGCGTACAATGTGGATTAAGCAGATTCATCGTTTGCTTGGGACACTGATCGGCGTGGGGCTAGCAAGTTGGATGCTTTCTTGGGGTTTGTCGATATGGGGCGTGGCGATTGCCATACTGGTGATGATGGTGTTTATCGAGTCATTGATTGATCGTCATTATGGTTTGGCAGTGGTTTTCATCACACCCCTGACGATATTTATTGCAGAATATGGCAGTGGCTTACCGCTGACCTCTGCTGCTTATCAAGAGGTGACCCACACACGCCTACTTGATACGTTATTGGGCTGTGTGGTTGGTTTGAGTGGTGGTGTTGTCATGCACTCAACGAATCTGCGTGTACCGCTACGGCGTATGGAGCAGTGGCTGCTAACACGGTTTGGTTAGCAGAATCTATCTTTATGCTAATGGCTATTTTAAAGCCTCGCTTGCTTTTGCAACATCGATAATATGTCCCGTCCAACGCTCAAAGCTCAACGCCGCTTGCCCAATCAGCATGCCATAACCATCCGATGTTTGCGCGCCACGAGCTTCAAAATGCTGTAAAAACGGCAGCTCACGTCCATACATCATATCGTAAGCAAAGTGACAGTTTAGCGCATTATTCAATGGCAATGTCTCACCTGACAAACCGATCGAGGTAGCGTTGATAATGATATCAAATTCTCCGCTCAACTCCGCCGTTACACAGGTTTTAATCTGTTTATCAGCAATAGCAGTACTGGCTATACTAAGCTCATGAACCAAATCTGTCGCCTTACTCAACGTACGATTGGCAATGGTTAGCTGTTCAATACCAGCTTCTATTAGCGGCAATACTACGCCTCGCGCTGCGCCGCCTGCACCAATGATTGCCACGCGCGCGCCCTGCAAAGACCAGCCTAAGCGCTGTATATGATTGACCAATCCTTGACCGTCAGTATTATCGCCATATAGCGCCTCTGCGGGCGGTACACCTTTTGCTAGCAGGGCTTTATTTAATAATAGTGTATTGACCGCGCCAGCGACTTTGGCATGCTCAGATAAGCCACCTCGCGCTGCACAGCACTCATAAGCGATCTGTTTAAAGGGTACAGTCACATTGGCACCGATGCCGCCACCATGAAAGAACGCCTCAATGACTGCCGTAAAGCTTGCTGCGTCATCAGGGCAATATTGACGCTGATAACAGATATCAAGTCCTGTTTGCGCGCCAAATAACGTATGGATTTCAGGAGATTTACTGTGAGCAATCGGATTACCAATAACAATAAAATGCTGGGTCATAACTGCTCCACTGACGATATAGGATAAAAGGGCGAGTAAAAAAGCCATCAAAACTTATTTATCATAAGGGATAACGCTTCATTTAACAAACGTATTGCTCTGGACATAAATAGGCAAGTCGCGAGATATTGTATGATGTTAGGTCTTTAACAAATCTGTACTGCCTGTGAGGGTTATCGGTAAGGTAAAGGGTGGTCAAGCGTTCAGCAGTTGGGTAAACTAGGGAAGCATAAAAAATTAACAAAGTGCTTTTTAACAGGCTTTTAATAATCTGCCTGATAGAGTATCTAATAGAAAAAGCATGAATATAACGTTTAGCGATAAATAGACGATTAATAACAGACAGGATCCATTATCAGCAGCGCATCTGCCTGCTCGTTAATACCATTTTCAGAACTATTTAAAAGTGTGAGTAAGTTGCCCATGTGGAATAATACCCTACAGGCCTTTATGGTCAGTACGATAATGGCAGTTGGCGTGTCGTTGAGCGCCTGTGATAATAATAAAAATAGTGAGGTGTCAACAGAGGAGGTGAATGCTGATGAGCAAACTGTCGCCGATACGCCAAAAGCCCCTGTGCCAAATGCTGATTTAGATGGTGCTACTGCGCAAGAGGGCACCCCAGTCAAATATGATGTCACATCATGGGGTCCCAAAAAGGTTGAGTCGCTCAATATCGACCAATTGGACGATATCAAATCAACCCTTGGTAAAGTGGTCAGCACCGATGAAAACAGCTTGGATTATGCCAGTAATCCTGCGTCCAAATACCGCTTTATGAATACTGAAGCACCTTATTTAGATCTTATCGATTCTGAAAAATATCTCGAGCTTGGCTGGTATTTTGCCAATCCTACCGACTCGGATAAAGAAAAATCACTCAGTCAAGGTCATGCCAAAAAAGCCTATCAGCTTGCCCGTCAATTGATGGGTGATGAAGGCGGTAAGTTAGTAGCTGATATGTTAAATGGTCAAATTGTCAAAAATACAGTCATCGGCGGGCAAAAAGTAGAGCTGGCAAAATGTGAATTCTACAGCTGTATGCTCATTCTCAATAAATCCGCCAGCCAAAATAAGTAAGTCATGCAGCCTTCAAATAGCTGGGTCTGTTTATCGGCATTAGACAAGCAGACCACCGTCGCGACCGCTTTCTTGGACAATCGCGGCTTAGCATACGCGGATGGTTTTTTTACCACCATGGGCGTTATCAAAGGTCAGATACTGTGGGCGGATTATCATCATCAGCGTCTCATCTCTCATGGCAAAGCCTTGCAGCTTGATTTAGATAGCCATACGCTACTAGCGATACTAAAAACATATGCTGCGCAGCTACAACAAGGCATGCTTAAGCTCATCATTACACGCGCTGTACAAGATATCCGTGGTTATGGTTATCTGCCAAGTGAGTGTGGTAGCGCGTGTGAGATTTGGCTAAAATCCTCGGCGATGACGGTTGGCACTGCTGAGCAATTGCCGATGGCAGATGGCAGTTTTGTCCCAGTGCAACCTATGAGCACTGCTGTTTGTTTATCTTCGCAACTGGCTTGCCTACCGCCGTCACTTGCCGGACTTAAAAGCTTAAATCGTCTGGATAATGTGCTGGCAAGTGCTGAGCTACAAGGTATTAAAGCTCAGTTGTCAAAGCAAAATGTCCAAATGCCTAATAACCAAGCGCCTAATAACCAAGCGCCTGATATCGAGTTAACTATTGCTGAAGGTCTGCTACGTGATATGACTGGTCATTGGGTTGAAGGGACGATGAGCAATGTGTTTTATCAATTATCCGATTCACGTTTAGTAGAGTCGCCGTCATCAGAGATAAATAATACCGCCAACATTGATAAAGGCAGTGCTGATAAACTCCACGTGAATTATTTAACGCAAGGTCAATGGTATACGCCATCTATGGCACAATCAGGCGTCGCTGGCGTGATGCGGCAAGTAATCATTGATGCCTTGTCTACGACGAAATATCCAGTCATCGTACGGTCGTTACAAGATGAGGATTTATCACAGTTAAGTCAGCTGTTCTTTTGCAATGCGCTGCGCGGTATTATGCCAATGACCAGTCTGACTTTATTAACGGGTGAAATGGTGAGTTTTTAGTTGGTTTAATTGCTATCTAAATATATTAAATTTAGTATCAATAAAATCATCAGGATACAAAATAACTTCTTCATTCCGATACATTGCTTGAGCTTTTAATAGCGCATCTTGCTCGTTTTCTGCGCTAACTTCCACTAAGTTACTTAGCGTCTCAACAATTTCTATCTGAAAGACTCTTTCTGCTTTCTTATCTTCTTTTATCATCACTATTCCCAATACACCACTCTCAAAATTCATTTAGCATTTATATCCGCTAGAGTAGCAAAGTCGCTTAAAAAGAAGTGATCGTCTTTTGTTACGTGGGCTTGTGTCTTAAAGAAAATCGATCAATGATCCTGTTTTTAAAAAAGGATAACATCGCATGCGCCCAATTTATGAAGAAACCAGAATCCCTGTACAAATCCGTCGCTTAATGGTTTTTGATGAAATTTGCCGATTGGCTAAAAGCAAACCTGATGAAATTGTACATTTATCACCGT
>NZ_DATIRM010000093.1:0-4970 GCF_035469765.1 Psychrobacter sp. | reverse complement strand
ATATGCTTGAGTATAAGCAGCATTGGCGCGGTGGACTACTTGTCAAAGTAAACCCACGATACACCAGCCAAACCTGCTCTAAATGCAAGCATATCGCCAAAGAAAATAGACAAACTCAGGCAAAATTTGAGTGCGTCAAATGTGGGCATAAAGCGAACGCAGATGTTAATGCGGCACGTAACATATTAGCGGCAGGACATGCCGTTTTGTCTGTGGAGGGAGGATGCAGTAAAGGTCGCCCGTTGAAACAGAAAACTTGTGACCTTCGTGAGAAAGTCGCCTAAACGCTAACGCTTTTAGAATCCCACACTTGAGCTTGGCGAAGGTGGTGGGAGTATGTCAACCTTGCAATTCAAACGCTAAATACAGAAGTCTAAACACATTAACAAGCGCAGATAAGAGCGATCGTATTAATCACTTAAATGAGTTTCTTCAGTAGACTTCCAGTTATAAGCACCATAAAACAACATCTGTGCTTGGCGCGTGCAGTTATGGAGCATCAGCTGCTTTCGCTGTTCAACTTCAGCCAAGTCGACTTCATCATCATAATCTTCGGTATAAGTTAGCTCTAGCCAATCAATAATCCAAGAAAAGAACATATTGATTCCAGCCTCAGCCAATAACCTACGATCATAAGTGCTTATGTGTGTAAACGCAGGCTGGAGCGCCAAATCTTCTGCTAAGCTTTGCCCATGTTTTTTGATAAGCTCATTGATGGCTTTACGTACGGCGTCCGAGCCACCGTAGCGTTCACTGACCAAAAACTGCCAGTAGTATGGTTGCTCACTGACCATATATAAAAACAATTGAATGCTTTTAGCAATTTGACGCTCGAAGCTGCGTTTACGTCCAATTTGTAAGCTTTCGCTCAAGGTAGCAAGCGTACCGCCCAATTCCTCAATAACTAAGGCGTGTCCGAGTGATTCCATATCATCAAAATGCCGATAAAAGGCGGTCGGCACTACGCCAACCTCACGCGTTACTTGCCTAAGGCTGATGGAGCTAAAAGATTGCCCTGTCATACATAAATCGAGCACCGCATTAAAAAAGGCGTGCCGAGTTTGAAGTTTTTTTTGTTCGCGACTGCTCATAATATTTCAAAATTACTAGATAGATATCTATGATACTCATTTCATTGCAAAAATACGAATGAAATACGCTTAAATGTGGGTTTTAAACCATAGTTCCCCAATGCCCTTGTAACTCTTGCGCCAGTCGATAAGCCTCGTGGTCGTTCATGCCAGTAATATAATCTAAAACGTTAAGCATATTATGATAAATATCATAGGATAATATGCGGCGATGCTCATCAAGATGCGGCTGTAGCAACATTAATAGACGCTGTTGCTCAAACGGCATAGATGTGTTCTGCTGATGGTTCCAAGTCAGTGGCATAAAAGCATCCAGCAGGCGATGCAAGCATTGATTGGCCATCAGCTCCATGCGGACTTTACTTGGGTGATTGAATATCTTTTTACGTGCCAATTCTTTAGCTTGAGTAATACCACTTTGTACCGTTGGCTCGCAATGAGCAAACAAGCTGCCTTGTAACGTACCCGCTAGCATCGCATCGCTATTGGCAACAAAGGCATCAGTGACGGCATTGACTAGGCGCATCATAGCTCGTGCTCTCAAAGATGCTAGACTTTGCCTGACAGACATGTGCGCTGGTAAGCTCACGCTATTAGGATGCTCGCCAATAAGTTCGTAAAATATCGTAGCGACCTCGCTATAGGTTAGCATATTCAGATTGATGCCATCCTCTAAATCAATCAGCGCATAGCAGATATCATCGGCGGCTTCCAATAAGTAAGCAAGTGGATGACGCGCAAAACCGTCATGCTGCTCGGAGCGCGGCAAGTGCAAAGATGCTGCCAACTCTTCTAACTGAGAGGCTTCACTATAAAAGCAGCCAAATTTCTGTACATTTTGATTATGACGTTTGTCATTAGCCTCATTGCTGTGAGTGGCCAGCCACGGATACTTCATAAAAGCGCCTAGCGTGGCACAAGTCAAGCGCATGCCGCCCACATCAGGGTGATGCTCATTGCGAGTCAGTATACGAAATCCTTGCGCGTTACCTTCATAAGCCAGCAAATCCAATTGCTCATTGTTACTCAAATTGTATAAGATTTCCTGACGTTCAGAATGCATAAACCAGTCACGAATAGCATACTCTCCCGCATGTCCAAAAGGTGGATTGCCAATATCATGAGCGAGGCACGCTGCTTGTACAATCACACCCACATCAGCTGGTGTCACACCGACAGGTAAACCACCGTCTAATTTATCATGAAGCTTCTCCGCTGCCATTACACCCAATGAGCGTCCGATACACGAGACTTCAAGCGAATGCGTTAATCGCGTATGAATACCCAATTGATTGGTCAATGGGTGGACTTGGGTCTTTTGATTTAACTGCCTAAAGGAGTGTGAAAATACCAGTCGGTCATAGTCTTTATGAAAAGAAGAGCGCGCAGTATCTTGAGTAGGGGCTTTTTTATTACTGCCCAAACGCTGGGCACTAAATAGCTTTGCCCAATGGCTACGGCTATTAAGTGGTTTATTAATAGGAGTGATCATAGTTTATAGTCCATTATTGTTATTATGATTTTTAGAGATTTGATTGTTTTTATAAAGGATTCTATGTTTATTATAATAAAAAAAGCCAGCATCGAGGCTGGCTTGTGGTTGTTTAATCTTAAGACTATGTAAACACGCTATCCGACGTTAAAGGTTAAGCATTAAACGTTAAAACGGAAATGCATCACATCGCCATCTTGTACGATATAAGTCTTGCCTTCTAAACGTGATTTACCGGCAGCAGCAGCACCTTTTTCGCCGTTATGTTCGATAAAGTCGTCATAAGCAATCACTTCAGCACGAATAAAGCCGCGCTCAAAATCAGTATGAATCACGCCAGCTGCCTGAGGAGCTGTTGCGCCAACAGCGACTGTCCATGCGCGTACTTCTTTAACGCCAGCGGTAAAATATGTCTGCATATCAAGCAAGTCATAACCACCACGAATCACTTTATCAAGACCAGCTTCTTCCATATCCATCTCGGCCAAGAAGTCTTTTTTATCGTCTTCATCAAGCTGGGCAATTTCAGATTCGATTTGGTTGCATAGGGCGATAACGATAGAATCTTCACCAGTTGCATAGTTGCGTACCGCATCAAGATATGGGTTATTCTCAAAGCCATCTTCGCTCACGTTAGCGATATACATGGTAGGTTTAAGAGTAATTAAGCCATAACTTCTGATCAGCTTTTTCTCATCAGCATCTAGATTGGCGGCGCGCGCAGCCTGACCTTCAGCCAATAGCGGCTCGATTTTTTTGAAGATATCAAGCATGGCGCCAGCATCTTTATCGCCGCCCTTGGCTTTTTTGGTTAAGTTAAAAATAGCACGCTCAACGGCTTCTAAATCGGCCAATGCCAATTCAGTATTAATGGTTTCAATATCATCAATCGGGCTAACGCGACCATCAACGTGTACGACGTTGTCATCATCAAAGCAACGTACGACGTGTGCAATGGCATCAGTCTCACGGATATTGGCTAAGAATTGGTTGCCCATACCTTCACCTTTTGACGCACCAGCGACCAAGCCTGCGATATCAACAAACTCCATCGTCGTTGGTAATACGCGCTCAGGGTTGACGATATCAGCCAATTTTTTTAGGCGTGGATCTGGCACTGGAACGATACCAGTATTGGGATCTTTGGTACAAAATGGAAAGTTTTCAGCGGCGATACCCGCTTTGGTCAAGGCGTTAAACAGGGTGGATTTACCCACGTTTGGTAGGCCGACGATGCCGCAATTAAAACCCATAACATTCTCTCAATGTATTAATAAAATCAGTTGGTATAAAGATTGGTTAAATGATAAATCAAAATTGGGCACATTGTAGCAAATTTACCTGAATAGGGGTGAGGTTGTTGTGTTGTATACTGAGATTTTGCGATTGGTCATTACTGGCAATTTTGCTGTTTTAGCGATTATGGTAAGCTATGCCATAGCGTAATAGTTTTACTTGTGGGCGTATGAAAGGTCAGTACCTACGACTCGCGATACTTTATGAGTAATTTCATTATTAACACCAAACGCTCTCAACCAAATCTTCAAGCTTCTATGTATAAGTGCTCTGTACAGGTAAAGGCAGCTAAAATAAAATGAAAGGCAAACTCCTATAATGACGACCACAATTTTTAATACACGCCGCTATAGTTATCCGAAGAACTTCAAGGAGATTAAGCCCAAGCTGGCACGTCTAGAAAAGGCGATCAAAAAGCTAGAGGCAAATCTAATCGATGTTGGTGACGATGCAAATATTGAGCTACTGAATCAAAGGCTGAACAGTGAATTAGGATTAAAAGTAGACTATGCCTGTGAGTTAAATCCTGACCAATTATTAGCTGCCACTACCATTGAAGGCAAAGTGTTAGTCATCGCTGGTGCGGGTTCTGGTAAGACTAAAACCCTAACTTATAGAACCAGCTATCTGTTAGAAAAGGGTGTATCCCCTAAAGAGATTTTGCTACTGACCTTTACGCGTAAAGCCGCCAATGAAATCAAAAGTCGTGCAAAGACGTTATTGACCAACAGTTTATCTGATGAAGATTTGGCCAAGGATAAACTGCCAACTGATAAGTTGCTCAACGATATTTCTAGCGGCACCTTCCATTCATTTTGCAATATGCTATTGCGCCAATACTCAGGGCTACTCGGTATTAACCCGCGTTTTACTATTCTAGATACGGGCGACAGTGAAGACGCTATCGACTTAATTCATAAAGAAAAAAAGTATCCGACCAAGATAACCAACCAAGCGTTTCCGCGCAAAAAAACTTTGCAGAATATTTTTTCAACTTCTAGAAATCGACGTATTCATATTCGCGATTTAATTGAAAGTAGTTATCCTGATATCGCCGTCCATATTCCAGTTATTGAGCAATTAGCCGTCGA
>NZ_DATIRM010000092.1:0-3354 GCF_035469765.1 Psychrobacter sp. | reverse complement strand
ATTTGGCTACTGACTATTAGCTTTATGGTGATTGGGCTGGCATTATTTCCAAAAATCAATGACTTATTGGCAAGCTATGGCTACTCTGTCGTTGAAGATGACAATAGTAAATTTTTGGGTGTTATCTCTTTCTTTTGGATTAACGTCATCGCTTTTGTGCTTTCTATCACCGCTCAAGCAGCAATGATTCTGCGTTATTCATTTAACTGGTGGTTATGGATTGTCGTCAACTTTGTCTGGCTCATTGTGAACCTCATGTCTGGTAACTATATTTTTGCTATCCAAACCATGGTTTATCAAGTAAACGCATTTATCGGTCTCTATGAATGGCACCGCAGTGAGCAAGAGTCGGTAGAAATACCAATGCCTGCCAGAAAACAAAAGGGGCTGTAGTAGATAAGCACTATGCTACAGTGTCAACTGACAAAATAAGAACTTGTGATAATAGAATTTGACTCTAGCGTCTAGCAGATAAAATGGTAGTGTATAAATATTCATGCTACAACTGATATGGCGAAGCTATTATAATTGCAGTTATAGATACGTTGCTGCTATCAAATTTTCATTTACTAACAAGGAGGTTGGTATGTCTGTTACTCAGCAAAAGCGAATGTCCAAACGCACACTTGAGCAATGGCTCAGTGAGTATTCGGTCAGTCATCAAAATCTTATCAATAAAAAAATCCATTGGCTCTGTGTTCCGGCTATTTTTGTCAGTCTACTCGGGATAGGTATGTCGCTATCAGTCTGGTTCACGTTAGTAATGAGCGCCTTGGTATTGTTGTTTTATATGCGCTTATCAACGCCGCTATTTATGGCGATGGGGATGTTTATCCTTATTTGTCTTTCAGTGATGGCTCTATTGCCTTGGGGTTTTAAGATTTGGGCAGCTGTCTTTGTGGTCGCTTGGATTGGGCAGTTTATCGGTCATAAGATTGAAGGTAAAAAACCGTCATTTTTTGAAGATTTACAATTTTTATTAATTGGTCCGGCATGGGTTGCCAATAGCTTAATGAGACGTAAGCGAGCCAGTGAATGATTAGGTAATATCATACTGACAATTGCTATGATTTTTGGATAATGGTTTGAAGCATATTACCTATAGTATTTTAATTTAATAAAGTAGAAAAGCACCACCCAACAAACTGTTGAGTGGCGCTTTTTATATCTAGAACATGTCTGATGTAATCACTATAGATTCAATACATTCAGCTATTAGCCAAATACTTTAAGGCGCTTGTTGAGCGGCTCAAACGCTTTATCACCTGCTGGCTGCTCAATAGCGCCAAACACCATCTGTGCAACCAATTCCCAATCCTTATCTACATCCCAAGTCTCAGCCACTTTATCATCAATGATAGGATTATAATGCTGTAAGCTTGCACCGACATTTACGCTCGCCAAGGCTGTCCAAATCACATATTGATGCATGGCGTTGGTATGCTGCGCCCAAATCGGGAACTTATCCGCGTATAAAGGGGCTTTTTCTTGCAGGGCTTGAATAGCCTTGTGATCTTCAAAGAATAATACTGTACCAGCACCGGCTTTAAAGCTGTCTACTTTTTGCTTGGTTGAGGCAAATTGCTCATCATTATCGACGATACTGCGTAAGGTGTCTTCAGTCAGTTGCCAGAGTTTATGATGCTCATCGCCAAACAGGACAATGATGCGCGTTGACTGAGAGTTAAATGATGAAGGCGTATGCAAAATAGCATGCTCGACCAATTTAACCACTTCACTATTTGATACCGGTAACTGACTACTCAAAGCATAAATCGAACGGCGCTGCTCAACAAGTTGCTGCAATTTTTGTAATTCTGACATAATATCTCTCCCAATTAGAGAAGCTATTATAAGAAAAATTCATTCAAAACAGTATTTTATTTTGTAAATAATCTTAATAATAAAAGAAGAAAAGAAAGATATATTAACAAATAAAAAAGACGGCACCCAATCTCTGATTAAGTATCGTTCCTATCATAAAAGCTATCGTTTATTAATCTAAGGTTTGTACGCCGCCACCATTGACAAATACGGTCTGACCACTAACCCAAGTCGATATCGACGCAGCAAAATACAGCATAGCACCGGCGATATCATCAGCTTCACCCAAACGCTCAATAGGTGTATGAGCGAGCATCTTTTTCTCAATCTCTGGTGTTAGTACCGTTTTCAAAGCATCAGTACGCGTCGCACCAGGACCTACCGCATTGACTCGCACTTCAGGACCAAAATCATGCGCTAAGTTTGCTACCATATGATTAACAGCCGCTTTTGAGCCTGCATAGTCACTCATATTCGGGCTTTTATTAATACTTGACATCGAAGTAGTAAATACAATCGAGCTATACCCTGATTCCTTCATATGTAGCGCACACAATTGGCTTAAGCACCAACCACTGAAAACGTTTAATTCAAAGTCACGGCGAATGTCATCGACTGATGCTGTGGCTGGATTTTCACGACCACCGCCGCATTAGCGTCTTCGAGCTTTAAATCAGCAATCGCCATATTAGCGCCAGCTTGTGCAAAGCGTAGTGCCGTTGCTTTACCAATACCGTTGGCACTACCAGTGACGATCGCTATTTTTCCTATTAGGTCAAACAGCTTATTAAATGATTTGTGCTCAAAAGTTTGCATGCTTAATCCTTATAATAATTATAAATGGGTGCGATATATTGCTTGAAGCGTTTTAATCTTCAATATATCAAATAAGTATGCCTATTTAAAATCAAAAAACTGTCTCAAATCATCCGTGTTTTATAACGCTATTCTTGAACTAATTAAATTTTTCCCATAAAAAAAACCTCACTTCTTATAAGAAGTGAGGTTTTAGTGCTTTTACAAGCCATATTTGGAGCGGGAAAAGAGATTCGAACTCTCGACCCCAACCTTGGCAAGGTTATGCTCTACCACTGAGCTATTCCCGCTGAATCAATTCGTAGTTGTTAACTACTACGTCTCGATAGGCTGGCTATTTTAGCAAATATTCTGAGCGTGTCAATAGATTTTTTCAAATTTATTATCACTACGACTGTCTTTTACTTGCTTTTAAGGTAATATCTTCTGTAGCTAATTGATTTTATAGTTTATTTTTTTAAGCTAAAAATACAAATATTTTTATAAATAATTCTTTTGTTGCTACTCTTATTGCTAGTCTCAACCTGTTGCACTGCTCATTGAACAAAATTATCAGTATCTTGACTGTTTATCTTACTTACAATCCTACCTTGTATTGTTACTTTTGCTCTATTGGTTTTCAATAGTTAACATTATTATACTTATGCACAAGAACAATTGAGGTAGAATTCTACTGTTTTGGTGGATTGGGAGCAGGAAGTAGAACTTTAATAA
>NZ_DATIRM010000091.1:0-2594 GCF_035469765.1 Psychrobacter sp. | reverse complement strand
GTTACGTTGAAACTGGTGATATGCGTATCAAAAAAGCGGCTTATAAAGTGGCTGTTTAAGACGATAGATATCATAGCAATATAAACGAGCTTTACATGAAAAAGCCCCTTGTCTAATACACAGGGGGCTTTTTTTTGTGGGGCTTTAAATGATTTAAAGGCAAATTTCTAGCGGCTAGTAAATATAATCGCTTTTATGCCATTAGTGGTCGGTTGGTTAATCGTGACCCTACTGTCTAAGATATCAACGCGCGCATTGATTTTGTAGCATTCTGACGAGGTGCCATTAGGGTCATTAGCGAGGAGTAGGTTGGCTGAATTATCTACACAGAACCAAGCGGTATTATTGGTGTCTCTTACTAAAGACCAGCCTTGCTTGTAGCTACCTATTTTCTTGCGCATACTTCTATCGGCGTATACGTCTTCTGCAATCAACTGGCTGGAAGAGCCAACGGTTGCTAGCTTAGGAAGCGTCGTGCTCTGGGTTGCTAATGAGTATTTGCCTGAGCTATCAGTATAACCGTGGAAGACCAATGGATTTACCGTAAAATAGTTGATGGCAACAGATTGGTCGGTGATTTGATTATTTACTTTATTAATAGTGTTGACTTCGGCAGCTTGAACTTGTTTATTATTGAATACCATATTACCTTTTGGTGTGACGGTAATGTCTGCTGAGGCAGTTTGATTGCCGACGGTCGCCACCAAGCTTTGACTGCGCGCTTTAGTATAGATGTTGAGCATGGCAGCTTCGACAGGGTATTGGGTAACGATGGTATTTCCCGATGTACCACCATTCATTCCGCCAGCACACGCACTTAGGCTGAGTGCCACGGCGGTGCATAATCCTAGTTTTTTCATTATCTATTCCTTATTTTGTTTATATGAGTGTATCACTATCTACTATAGTCGAATTTTTAAGGGATGGCATCTGCTATATCTCCTTGACCTCGTTATCCTTACATCACTATAACAACCAATGATTTTTTAGAAATCTATCGCATAATAAGCGCATAAAAAACCTGCATTATTTGTAAGGTATATATTTATTCGTCGCTGAATGAAAGATGCATGTGCTATGTTTTTTACCGCTATTATGGCGAGTCTGATATCATCTCCCACGGCAAAAAGTATCAGTGTTAGGAAGTCAATATGATCGTCAAACAAAAGCCCAACGCCTTCAAGCTGTTTTTTACTCTGCGTGGCTCAATTCTTCCCAAGGTATACCCTCAAATTTTGCTGATCAGTCTGATCAGTGCGCTCATTACCAATATTCAGCATGGCTTTCCAAGCTCTTTTTCTTCTTATAGCGTCGCGCCTTTTACCTTGCTTGGGATTGCCTTGTCGTTATTTTTGGGCTTTCGTAATAACGCCAGCTACCAGCGTTGGTGGGAGGCAAGGGGAATATGGGGACAATTAGTTTATGATGCACGAATTTTATGCCGTCAAGCGCTCTCCTATATCGATGAAGATAGCGACATAGGGCGAGATACCCAGCGCCGCCTGATTTACCTGAGTATTGCTTTTACTCATGCGGTGCGTCATCGACTGCGAGAAACACCGCCTTGGGAAGATATCGAGCGCTTTGTTGAGCTGAAGTATCATAGCAAGATGCGGCAGGCAAAAAATCTGCCCGATTATCTGATGCGCTTGATGGGTAAAGAGCTTGGATACTGTCGGCAGCAGTACCTGCTATCAGAGCAGATGGTACAAAATATGGATGAGCGCCTTAACTCTATGACGGTGGTGCTGGCAGCGTGTGAGCGTATTCATAATACGCCGCTGCCATTTGCTTATACCTTGCTTGTGCATCGTACTACTTATCTTTATTGTTTTATGCTGCCGTTTGGTTTGGTATCTTCTTTGGGTTGGGTGACGCCCGTAATCTGCGGCGTGATTGCCTATACTTTTTTTGGACTAGATGCCCTGAGTGAGGAGTTAGAATCACCGTTTGGCTTGGCGGACAATCAATTGCCATTAACGGCTTTATCGCGCACGATTGAAATCAATTTATTGGAAGCCTTGGGTGAAAATGATTTGCCAGCTGATATCAGCCCTATAAAGGGCTACTTACCA
Organism: Psychrobacter sp.; assembly: GCF_035469765.1. Lineage (GTDB taxonomy): Bacteria > Pseudomonadota > Gammaproteobacteria > Pseudomonadales > Moraxellaceae > Psychrobacter. Next base: position 519 of record NZ_DATIRM010000091.1, on the reverse strand, counting down.
TAAATAGTAGGTAAGATAATAAAAAAAGACCGCTCAGAGCAGTTTTTTGATATCGGATCTAATGGTGCTGGTAAGAGTACATTGCTGCATACGATTTTGGATCAACACATCGGGACTACGCTCAAAACGATTTGACAGATGACTATCCAATGTCAGCATATTAACAACCTACTGAAGATGGGCTATTGTCTGTATAAAATTGAAAGTAGCTAAAGTACTAGGTGGTGCTTAAAAAACCATCATCAGCAGGTAAAGAATAGGTTACAGCTTAGAAAAATGATATATTTGTGTTCTTAAAAATATAATGATAGATGAATGACTCTGATAAATATTTTTTAAAATCTCCCCCCCTTATAAAAACTACTTAAGGAAAGTTTATGCGTATCACGGCGAATTCGATGTAGGTAATATTGATGGTATCAATTTAGAAGATAAAAAAATATCCAATTGGTGATTCGTCCAGATGTGGGTGGCGAGTTTTTCCAGTGGTTTAACTTTCGCCTAGAAGGTCAGGTTGGT
>NZ_DATIRM010000090.1:0-5310 GCF_035469765.1 Psychrobacter sp. | reverse complement strand
GAGAATACAGAAAATTTGAGAGCGCCAACTGTTACCAATAATGACACTTATGATGAGACAGATGCGGGTCTTAGCGCAAGCCTACTGGACAGTCCTGTTCAGCAGTATATATTACAACCGCTTAAGAACGCTGACAAGCTGTCCTCGTATGAGCCACTAAGTGCAGTAGAACTAGAGTTATTTGCCAGTCAAGAGCAAGATAGTGTGGAAAATATAGCAGGGTTACAGATATCTGATAACACAAGTAAATCGGTAAGTTTGGACTTCTCTGAAAAAGATGAGAAGTTTATACACTCTCTAACGATAACAGAAGCGACTGATAGCGCAGCCTCTGCAGATAAAAATGAAAATACTGAGGTAGATAGTAGCGCTTATATTGATGAACCTATCAGCACTGCATCTTTATCAACCTTGCCCATCAAAAAATCGAAAAAAAAGAAAGCGGTAAAATCAATACAAAAGCAGAAGAGTAGTAAAAAGCCGCTTATTATAGGTATGGTGCTTGGCTCACTCATGATTTCTGGTGCTGTATTGACGTTAATGGGGACTGGTTTCTTGTTCACTGGTACTACGTTGACAGAAGCTGATGCCGCTGGCACGCCTGTTAGCAATAGCATGACTCAAACAACCTCAGTCACCAAGAAAACGGCTACCGGCACTGAGATGAACACCACTGAGCAAAATATTGTGGTAGAGGCTGATACGCCATCTGCTGTCGTTGAAGTGCCCAGTGACTCTGACCCCGCCAAATCATCAATATCCAAACCTGAAACGGACGCGATGAATAATGAGCCTGATGTTAGTGCGCCAAAAGCCGAGCGTGCCATCACATACGAAGATTTTAGAGAAGAGTCACAAAACACGCTATATCGTGAAACCAATGATTAGCGTCATGAAAACCTTTGTCTTAAGCAACTTTCTCACTTTTCTTTAGGTTCTTTTTTAACCAATAGTCGAAGATAAACGGACCAAATGGTAAGAACGAGCCAAGCACGCCGGCAGGGATCGCCCATATAGGCATCTTGATCTTGACGGCTGTGCCCATGAGTATAACGATATAGGCGATGAATAAGCCACCGTGTGCCATGCCGATATATTTTACTCCTTCAGGGATGTCCATCATGTACTTTAGTGGCATAGCGATGCAGAGCAACAGTAAAAACGAGGTGCCTTCTAGATAACCTATTAGCGTCAGTGTTTTTAATGCCGTATTTTGTTCTGTTGTAAGATTAGAGGCGGGTTCAAACATTGGATGAGCCTGTGGCACTGTATTTTCCTTTTGTTATCGACATATAAGGTATGGTTTTTTAGCGCAAGCAATAATAGCAACCTACGTCTGCTATTATTGCTTGCGCTAAAAAACCAATAGAACGATCAATATATGTGCAAATAAAGCAGGTTAAGTTAAGAGGTTCGCTCGATAACTAAGCATCAAGGGCAGGGGGCTTGCTTTCAAATTCAGCAAGCATCTTAGTAATGAGTTGATCTTTTTGCTGCCACACTTGCTCAACCCAATCAAACATTTCTGCTTTTATCGCCTCATCTGTCTCATAGCCGCCATTTTGAACACTGGTAAATAAGTCATCAGGCATCTTAATATGCCTGACATCGACGCCCAAACGCTTAATATTGCCTTTCCATAAGTCGCCATAAGTCGGCACACCATCAGGATAGACGATGGTCATATCTAAAATACCATCGATATCCTCGCCAAGCGCACTAATCGCTAGCGATAAACCGCCTGCTCGAGGCTTAAGTAGATGTGTGTAGGGCGACTGCTGCTTATCCCGTTTTTCGGTGGTAAAACGTGTGCCTTCTAGATAATTGAGCAGCGTAAAAGGCTTGTCTTTCAGCAGCGCGCAGGCACGTTTTGCTTCTTCGATATCTTTGCCTTTTAAGGCAGGGTTTTTAGCAATCGCTTCTTTAGAATGTCGACGCATCATTGGAAAGTCAAGAAAATAGAAAGCTTGACCAATGACCGGTATATATATCAGCTCAAACTTGGTAAAAAAGCGCGTCAATGGCAAACGCTTTTCACTAATATATTGCACGATGCTGGTATCAACCCACGATTGGTGATTGCTTACTAGTAAATACTTGCCCTTGGTATGGATATCGTCAGGTAGGCTGATACGCCAATCTTTATCCGGCAGTATGTTATCGATCATCGCGTTATTGCTGTTAATCCAATAATTGGTCACATCAATGACCGCTTTATCAGCAATCGCTGCACCAGTAACAGCTTTGGCTGCACCCATAATCCATACAGGGGGACCCGCCAACATACTATTAAAGGTAATAACGCCTGTTGCTGTGGTCAGTGAAGCGACCTTGCCAAGTTTAGGATTGCGTTCATGTAATTTTTGAACGAATGATTTGAATCGCATGTTAAATCCTCTCAACCTTACATATTATAATTAGTTAGTAACGTAGTGGCATGATATTAGCAGAAATCGATAGGCATGTTTACGCAATTGGTTTGGCGTTACATTTTACCGTTAATCGCAGATATACCTAATAGCCAATAGACGTCAATCGTATTTGTTTTATTTTTATATAAAAATAGTTTTATAAATTACCGTTAATATTTAGAGGGTCTAAAGTCGATTATCGGAACTAATACTCTTGAGCTTGCGACAGCCAAAAACAATAAAAATCCAGTGCTAAATACTTAACACTGGATCCATAAGACTGATTACTCAAAGCACTAATTAGCCTTGTAGTTGGTCAATCATACCTTGGGATTTGTCTTTTTTATCAGCAATCTTACTACGTTCTTCTTCTGCATTCTCTACCGATCCTTCAGAGTCTGCTACTTTCTTATCAAAAGCTTCTAACTCGGCAGTTTTGGCATCTAAAAGTCTATTAAGCATGATAGCAACCGCTTTTTCAGAAACGTCAAGCGTCATATTTGAAGCTTCAGACGTAAAATCATCTTTAAGCTTAGCAGCCCATTGGTAGATATTAGCTATTGTCGCACTATGCTTGTCCTCTTTTTCAGAATCAGACTTATCTTCTTCGTCAGACTTAGAGTCTTTTTTGTCAGAAATAATATCATCTTTGAGCTTAGCAGCCCATTGATAGATGTTAGCTATCGTCGTACCATGCTTATCTTCTTCGGTAGACTTATCTTCTTTATCAGCATTGTCATCTTTATCGTCTTTATTGGACTCATCATCCTTACTAGACTTAGTTTCTTCATCAACTTCATAGTCTTTATCAGCATTATAATCTTCAAAATCACCGTCTTCATAAACGACAGTATCGCCTTTTACTACTTCTAAGCCTGTTACCGCATCATTTGAAGGCGTTGCCGCTGCATTCTCAAGAGACTCTAAGGCATTTTTAATGTTATCGTTATTAGTAGACTTGTCAGACATGATTTATGATCCTTTTAATGGCATTAAGTGAAATATATTTACTGCCAATACTATGCCAGTACGATTTTTTATTCAGTATCTTAATGTAAATTACTTGTTTAAATTTGCTAAAAAGACGGCGGCACCTTAGACAACTTCCATTTCTAATAGTGTTGCAGATGAAATTTCTAACTGATCATACTTTATCACCACATCAGTACTTTCAAGACTGGCATCAAGCTCAACATGATAAGTAGCAAGCGTGACCATCTTATCATCCAAGCATTGACCGGTGGCAAGGTTAAAGCGCTGCTTATAAATAGGTGAAGCCACATACAGCACTGCTTCATCAATGCCAGCCTCGTTGGTAACAGTAGTACCACCAATTAACCCTCTAGATAATACGTTGGCCTGACTAAAGGGGTCATAGTTATTAAGTGCGAAAAGTTTATTGTCTTTGGTACGAAAAATTGCAACTTGTTTGCCCTCTATCAGTGCACAAACACCAGTCTCAGGGAGGATATCTTCTAATTTGCAAACGGTATACTGGTTCATTGGGTTATCCTTATTGCTATATTATCGGATGGTATTAAGCGCTAATTAAGCCAGCTCAGTCACTAGGATCTTAGTTTTTTCAATATCGGTCGCGGGGCGAATTTGCTCGCGCTCGGTGACAAAGACCACATTGTCATCTCCTTGTTCACTATTGACGAAGTGACGGAAGCGTTTAAGTTTTTCGCTATCGGTGATGGTGGCTTTCCACTCACACACATAGTTATCGATTAACAGCTGCATTTGTGCTTCTAGCTCATCAGCGATGCCTAGACTGTCCTCAATAATAACTGCTTGTAGATATGCCAATCCACCATCCAAGCTCTCACGCCATTTTGAGGTACGCTGGAGCTTGTCTGCTGTTTTGATATAAAACATGATAATGCGATCGATGTATTTGATAACCGTATCGCTATCAAGATCGGTGGCAAACAATTCGCCATGCCGCGGGGTCATACCACCATTACCACAGACAAATAAATTCCAACCATTTTCGGTAGCGATAATACCAAAGTCCTTGCTTTGTGCCTCTGCACACTCACGCGTACATCCTGACACGCCCATTTTTATCTTATGCGGTGAGCGCACGCCTTTGTAGCGGTCTTCTAATTTGAGTGCTAAGCCGACACTGTCATCGACACCATAGCGACACCAGTTATTACCCACGCAGGATTTAACCGTCCGTAACGACTTACCATAAGCATGACCGGTCTCAAAGCCAGCTTGCACCAACTGTGTCCAGATATCAGGTAGTTGGTCTAGACGTGCACCAAATAAATCTACGCGCTGACCACCCGTAATTTTGGTGTATAGATTAAACTCCTTGGCGACTTGCCCAAGGATGATTAGCTTATCGGCTGTAATTTCACCACCCGGCACCCGAGGTACCACCGAATAGGTGCCATCTTTTTGTATATTACCCAGATAATAATCATTGCTGTCTTGCAAAGGCGTCAGTTCAGGCTTGAGCACATAATCATTCCAGCACGAGGCTAAGATAGAGGCAACTGTAGGCTTGCAAATCTCGCAGCCATGACCATGACCATGCTCCTCCAATAGTGCATCAAAAGTTCTAATACCATGAACACGAATCAAGCTATATATTTCTTGACGGGTATAAGCAAAGTGTTCACATAAGTCGTTATTGACCTCAAAACCAAGGGTCGTTAACTGGTAGCTTAAGGTGTCTTTCACCATAGGCGCACAGCCGCCACAGCCTGAACCTGCACTGGTACACGACTTCACTTCTGCAAGGGAATATGCACCGTTCTCAACCGCCGTGCAAATATCGCCTTTGGTGACGTTATAGCATGAGCAAATCGTGGCGCTATCTGGTAAGTTTTCTATACCCATCGTTGGTTTTTCAACGTTTGGTAAAATCAGACTCTCAGGATGGGCA
>NZ_DATIRM010000089.1:0-5075 GCF_035469765.1 Psychrobacter sp. | reverse complement strand
CTACTGCCATTCTTAGATAATCTTCACCCAAGGTCGATAGGGCGATACTCAAACCACCAGAAGATGAACCCGTAATACCAGCTAGCGTGGTCATAGCGACCGCTTCTGAGATAAGAGGGTTGCCGGGAGTTAGGTTTAAGATGCTGTCACGAATGAGCAGAAAGCCTGCCAATGAGGCGATAACGGCACCATAACCGACTTCTGATGCAGTGTTAAAAATCGGCAACATCGAATCATAAGTACCACGGTTAATGGTTTTTTGCAGATTCGTCCAATGCCCAAGACGCATGAGGATTAAGGCAACACAAGCTACAACCAATGAGATGATAATTGACCATAGCCCTAGCGAGCCTGCGATATTCAAATCAGGAAACTGAGTTTGCAAGCCACTAAAATCCATTGACGGGAAGACAACATAAGTCAATAAAGCGTTCAAACCGATGACCAGAAATAGTGGAATCATCGCAACGGTAAATGAGGTGTGATGGGTGCTGAGCAAATTGGTCTCTGCTGCGCCTCCACCAACGCCGCCTACATCACTCTCATCGTGCTGACCATAACCTTCGCCCGCGGCATTGGCTTTTCTAGCGCGTGATTGTAACCACAACCAACCACAAACAAACATCACTGTACCGCCAATAAGACCCAAAATAGGCGCGGCAAATACGTTGGTATTGTAATAAGGAATCGGAATGGCATTCTGAATAGCAGGGGTACCTGGTAACGCTGTCATCGTAAAGGTAAATGAACCTAACGCAATCGCTGCTGGAATCAAACGCTTAGGAATATCAGCGGCTTTGAACAAATCTTTGGCAATTGGATAAATGGCAAAGGCAACAACAAACAGCGATACCCCACCGTAAGTCAAAATACCACAGACTAAGATAACGGACAAAATCGCTTTACTGGTACCAAGTTTTTCGACTACCGTTTTGGCAATCGCTGTTGCTGCTCCAGAGTCCGCCATCAAACGCCCAAATAATGCGCCCAATAAGAAGATAGGAAAGAATTTGAGTAGGAAGCCACTCAATGCGCCCATAAAAACATCGGTATAGGCAGGAATACTGCTTAAAAAGTCACCTGAAAGTAGTACTGCTAAAGCGGCCATAATTGGTGCTAAAATCAGTACGGAATAACCACGATAAGCAAAGAACATCAAAAGTAATAAAGTAATAACAATAGCAAATGTGCTAAACATAACCGCCTCTCCTTGGCACGTGAAGACCGTAATTATGCAGGGCATAGTAATATAGGTCAATAAGATTAATTGAAGCAGAGCATGTAAAGCGTTTCATAAAACATGATTTTATATCAATGCTGGGTCATTTGTATTTGTAAACCAATGCTATTTATTAGCCTGCTTAAGTTATACCGCTTTGTACGCACTTCCTATTATTGTCTAGTCGCTACTAGAATTATATGTTAAGTTATTAACGGTGAAATCTGTATTTCATATCGATATAAAATGTATTACTTTAAATGTAAATGTAGTCAATAGTTTAGTTTTTTCTAAAATGAGCAAAACCCGTGTAAATAATAAAAATGAGACGTGCAAGGAGATAAGCATGAGTCAATCAAAAGTATATGACAGCGCTGAAGCGGCGCTGAGTGGTATTGTGTGTGACGGACAAACACTGGCGATCGGCGGTTTTGGTCTGTGCGGTATTCCTGAAGCGTTAATCGAAGCATTACGTGATAGTGGCGTCAAGGATTTGACTTGTATCAGTAATAACGCTGGTGTTGATGACTTTGGCTTAGGATTGTTACTACAGACACGCCAAATTAAAAAAATGATCTCATCTTATGTGGGTGAAAATAAAGAGTTTGAGCGTCAATACTTGGCAGGTGAGTTAGAGGTTGAGTTAACTCCGCAAGGCACTTTGGCGGAAAAACTGCGCTCAGGCGGCGCAGGTATCCCAGCGTTTTATACCGCAACCGGCGTAGGCACCTTAGTCGCTGAAGGTAAAGAAACCCGCGAATTTGACGGTCGTACTTATGTGCTTGAGCATTCATTACGTGCCGATGTGTCTCTAATTAAAGCGCAGAAAGCTGATAAAGCGGGCAACTTAATCTTTAACAAGACCGCCCGTAATTTTAATCCAGACTGTGCGATGGCGGGCAAGATTACCATTGTTGAAGTTGAAGAAATCGTAGAAACTGGCACCTTAAATCCTGATGAGATTCATCTGCCGGGTATTTTTGTGCAGCGTATTGTATTGAACAGCACTCCTGAAAAGCGTATTGAAAAAATCACGACTAAAGCAGTCGAAGGCGCTTAACATAGTACGCTTGTACCACAATTCATAATTGATCAAATTGACAATACTAGAATATCGTAAAAATTAAGGAAGTTACCATGGCATGGACAAGAGAGCAGATGGCACAGCGTGCCGCACAAGAGCTACAAGATGGTTATTATGTTAACTTAGGCATCGGTCTACCAACACTCGTTGCAAACTATATCCCTAAAGACGTCGATGTTTGGCTACAGTCAGAAAACGGCTTGTTAGGTATTGGTGAGTTTCCTACCGAAGAAAACGTCGATGCAGATTTGATTAATGCGGGTAAACAAACCGTCACTGCCGAATCGGGTGCCAGTTATTTTAGTAGCTCAGAGTCGTTTGCGATGATTCGTGGCGGTCATGTCAACCTTGCGATATTGGGCGCGATGGAAGTTTCAGAGCAGGGCGATTTGGCGAACTGGATGATTCCTAAAAAGATGGTTAAAGGCATGGGCGGCGCGATGGATTTGGTCGCAGGCGTGCAGCGTGTGATTGTATTAATGGAACAGGTCAACAAACACGGCGAGCCAAAAATTCTTGCCAATTGCGAGTTGCCACTGACAGGTAAAGGGGTCGTTGATCGCATTATCACGGAGCTTGCGGTACTTGATGTGACTGATAATGGCCTAAAATTGGTTGAGCTTGCAGATGGTGTTAGCTTTGATGAGCTACAAGAGAAAACCCCAGTGACCATTCTTCAATAAAAAAGTGTACTAAATATAGCTCTGTATGCGTGCTCGTAAAGATTAGATGCTCAACTTTCTTATTATTAAGGACAATATATGGCGACTCAATTACAACAGGATTTGACGGGCAAAGTAGCATTGGTCACAGGCGCTGCCAGCGGTATCGGACGTGATATTGCCGAAACTTATGCCAAGGCGGGCGCTGCGGTCGGTATTGCTGATATTAATATTGAAGCGGCTCAACAAACCGTCGATGCTATTGAAGCAGCAGGCGGGCGTGCCCTTGCGATTGCGATGGATGTAACGTCTGAAGCTGCTGTTAATGACGGTGTTCAGAAGCTGGTCGATACCTTTGGTGGTATTGATATTCTGGTGTCTAATGCCGGTATTCAAATCATTGACCCAATCAATAAAATGGCGTTTGAAGATTGGAAAAAAATGCTCGCCATTCATCTAGATGGTGCGTTTTTGACCACCAAAGCTGCCGTACAGCACATGTATAAAGAGGATAAAGGTGGTACGGTGATTTATATGGGTTCTGTGCACTCGCATGAAGCTTCATTATTTAAAGCGCCTTATGTCACCGCCAAACATGGCTTGCTTGGTCTATGTCGTGTATTGGCAAAAGAGGGTGCCGCCCATAACGTACGCTCGCATGTCATATGCCCAGGGTTTGTCAAAACACCTTTGGTCGAAAAACAAATCCCTCAGCAAGCGGCTGAAAAAGGCATCAGCGAAGAGTCTGTGGTAAATGACATCATGCTCATTAATACGGTTGATAAAGAATTTACCACGGTTGATGACATTGCTCAACTGGCTTTATTTCTAGCAGCATTCCCAAGCAATGTCTTTACCGGACAATCGATTGTTGCAAGCCACGGCTGGTTTATGAATTAAAAAATGACTTGGTCTTTTAGCTTAAGAGCCATGAGCTTGCTAAAAAAAGATCAATCGATTAAGGTCTAGATTTATAGCAACCAGAGCCAATTATATTGGCTCTTTTTTATGAGCGCTTGCTGCATAATTTTAGGCGTAGAGGTAGTGTGATGAATAAAATCAGATAATGATATTAGTCTCAAAGCTGTACGAAAAATGCCAGTCCTACTGGCATCATGGTTTTTTTATACTTGCAATTGAGCTACACTAATACGATAAAAGGTTTGGCTAAAAATTTCACGCCAATTTTTAGCATACCAACCCACTTGTATAGGCAGTTACGGTCGCTATGTTTAACTTTATGAAGAAAAAAACCACCACACAAACGGAAACTCCAGAACAGAAAGCTGCGCTTAATAGCGCTGTTGATAAAGTGCTTTTGGGTTATCAGATTGGTGATAGCAGTATTGCCACAATGGTCACGGGTCTTAAGCGTAGTGGAAATCAGCTAACATTAGACTTACGCCTACCACATGAAAGCGATCCTGAGGTCATTCAGCAAGCACTTGGGCAATTATTGCAGCCGCATGGTATTCATACCATTCATATGAATGTGCGAATACCGGCGCCGATGAAAGGTGAAGGCTCAAGTTTACCAAAAGCAATGCCAAAAACCACCAATGCGATGGACAGTCATAGTAAGCCTGTCGCCAAGAGTGATGATAGTACGGTAAATGCTGAACCACCTATTACTAAGGCCGCTCCAACCCAAGCGTCGTTGTCCGCTCATCCGCGTATTCGTCATATCATTGTGGTTGCTTCTGGCAAAGGTGGCGTAGGTAAATCAACCACGACTGTTAATATCGCCTTGGCACTACAAAAGCTTGGCAACCGTGTTGGGGTATTGGATGCTGATATTTATGGACCCAGTATGCCAGCGATGCTAGGTGTGGATAGTGTCAGACCTGAGCTTGAAAATGAGCAGTTTGTGCCTATTAATGCGCATGGACTAGCGATGTTATCGATTGGCAGCTTGCTTGATGGTGATAATACACCTGTTGCATGGCGTGGTCCAAAAGCCACTGGTGCCTTGATGCAGTTATACAATCAAACCAATTGGCCACAGTTAGATTACCTAGTGATTGATATGCCACCAGGTACCGGTGATATTCAGCTCACCCTTGCTCAGCGTATTCCGGTGACGGGCGCTGTCATTGTGACGACGCCGCAG
>NZ_DATIRM010000088.1:0-4882 GCF_035469765.1 Psychrobacter sp. | reverse complement strand
CATCACTATCAAAATCACTTTTCCTATCGGCTAATGCTGTAGAGTAATAAAAATATAAATAAACCCACAAAATTTGTGGGTTTATTTATATTTATGCAGGAAACTTTGTGTGTTATATAGGTAAATAACTTGAGGAGCTGTAGTTGACAGCTCACTCTGTCATTGCTCTCAGTGTTCTTTATTACTGGGTTTTTACTCTCTAGCAATCAAATATCGCTGCTCAGTCTGAAATGCACTGAACCTAGTCAACGCTCGCGGAGGCAGTTTATCTTATTATTCATCATTTATCTTGCCCTATTTTAGAGTTACTAATAACCTCACTGAATTTTGGCGTTAGCGACTTATAGAGCGTAAGGTGTTGAAACGTCTGCCACAGCGTTAGCCCTTGTGCTCAGAATAAAACCATGTCCTTAGGAAGGAGGTATAGCCGACCTATAGTCAACTCGTAATCGGTAAATGCCATCTAGCAGTATTTTGGCCCCTACTCTCTTTTTACGTCATGAGCTCATTCAACCTTTAACACTCATGTATGACTTTTATTCTTTCAACCAAAAAATCTACTGCCGCTTTTACTTTTGGTACTAAGTAGCGCTGTTTTTGATACAGTAAATACACGGCCATATCAGAATGTTGAGTGATTGCTAACTCATGCTCAAACTTAAGCTCTTGCAACGCTCCTGACTCAAGATATGACGCTAATGCCCATCGAGTTGACATTACATAGCCAAGGCGTTGATCCTGATGGCGTTTTAAAATAAAGTCCGTTATGTCCTTTTAATTCCATCGCATTGTTAGGCACGCCATGTTTTTCTAAATAGCTTGGAGAAGCGACAGGAATAAAACCATTGTCCATGAGCCTTATTGCAAGCACGCGTTCATTTGGCGCGTAGCCACCGCGAATAGCAATATCGACATCGTCACGTCCAAGTGCGGATAGCTCGTCACTTAAACTGACATCTAATAAAATTTGGGGGTATAACGCGCTAAATTCATCTAATAAAGGAAGCAGTATCTTCTCACCAAATCCTACCATCGAACTGATACGTAATCGCCCCATTGGCGTTGTTTGGTAACTACGAACCGTTTCTTTGCTTTGCTCTAGTTGATTCAATATTTGCTGTACATCATTATAGTAAATCTGCCCTACTTCTGTCAGTTTAACGATTCGGGTCGAACGCTTTAACAATGTCGCGCCCAAACTCTTCTCCAAATCAGCAACCCGTCTCGACAATGATGATGGCGGCACATCAAACGCCTTCGCCGCTTTGGTAAAACTGCCTGTTTCGACGACTTTACTGAAATATCGTATTGCACGTAGTTGATCCAACCAATTTCTCCATTAAATGAATATCTAAGCATTTTTGCTTTATTATTGTCTTAAAAGCAATAGTGATTCACGTTTTCCCTTATATATAACCACATTAAAACCAGTAATAATGTGTTTAACTTAAACGTTGCAACCAAAAAAAACCTTTACGTCAATAATGGAAGACTGACTTATGATTACTTTGCATGGTTTTGCCGCTAGCAACTATTACAACCTAGTGAAATATGTCCTTTTATATAAAGAACTGCCGTTCCAAGAAAACCTTGTTTACGGTGGTAGTGACGAATTACTGAAAGTCAGTCCAGTTGGTAAAGTACCTGCTATCACAACGCCTGAAGGCTTTAATCTTTCAGAATCGAGTATCATTTGTGACTTTCTCGAAGAGACTTACCCTGACACGCCGCTATACCCTGAAAGTGCTAGCGAACGTGCGGTCGTGCGTCAAATTATGAAAATAGCAGAGCTTTATTTTGAGCTGCCAAGCCGCCGACTGATCCCATATGTGCTTTCAGGTACTAACGCCCCTGAAGCAGTCAAAGAGGAAGTACGCCAAGTATTAAACCGTGGCGTTACCGCCTTAAATCGCTTGTGTAAATTCTCACCTTGGATTGCAGGTGAACAATTCACGATGGCTGATATCTATGTTCATTACGTAAACACCATTGTCAGCGCCTTTGCCTCTACCCAACTTGACTGGGATGTACTTGCAGAAATCCCTGGCATGCAGGAATGGAATGACTCTATGGGTCAATCTGCTATTGCCCAAACCGTGGAGGCAGATCGTTTGGCAAACATGCCTGGGTTTATGCAACATGTGAAATCTCAGATGCAAGCTGCCAATGTTAAATAATATTTGAGACTCAACAATATTTGATTCTACATAACACCGAGCAATAAACATAACTAATATTAAGATGACTACTTAAATTCAACGACAAACAAAGTCTAATCAACACATCTAATCATTTGCAGGAGCAAAAACCATGACAGATAAAAACATCCAACTGACCTCAACAGTTAGCGAAGACAATAAATTAACGCTTGCCTTACAAGACATCGAGATGCCGAAACCGGGTGCCGATGAAGTGGTTGTTCGCATTGAAGCGGCACCATTGAACCCATCTGACTTTGGGGTTATGTTTAGCGCGGCTGACATGTCAACTGCTGTACAATCAGGCACTGAGCAAAACCCAGTCATTACTGCTGATGTTCCCGCCAAGTTCATGCCAGCACTTAAAACACGTGTTAATAAAGCAACGCCCGTGGGTAACGAAGGCGCTGGCACCGTTGTTGCAGCGGGCTCCTCGCCAGCCGCACAAGCATTAATGGGCAAGATGGTTGCTGTGATTGGCGGCGGTACTTATCGTCAATATCACTGTGTCAATATACAAAGCTGCTTAGAATTAAAAGAAGGCACGACAGCTAAAGAAGGCGCTTCTTCTTTTGTGAACCCACTTACCGCATTAGCAATGGTTGAAACCATGCGTGCTGAGGGTCACAAAGCCATCATTCATGCGGCAGCAGCGTCTAGCCTTGGTCAAATGCTCAACCGCATTTGTATGGCCGATGGTATTGATTTGATCAATATCGTGCGTAAAGAAGAGCAAGAAAAACTATTACGTGGTATGGGCGCAAAATATGTGGTCAACTCAAGCAGTGATACGTTCATTGCGGACTTAACAGCAGCGATTATCGAAACGGGTGCCACTATTTCATTCGATCCTATTGGCGGCGGTCAATTAACTAGCGATATTCTAAACTGTATGGAAGCGGCCATAACCCGCGATGTGGAAGAATACAGCGTTTACGGCTCAAACACTTTTAAACAAGCTTATATTTATGGTGCATTAAACCGTGGCCCTATTACCCTAAATCGTAACTTTGGTTTTGCTTGGGGTGTGAATGGATTCTTATTATTCAATGCATTAGGCAAACTAGGCACTAAAACTGTCATGTCAATGCGTAAACGCGTTGCAGATGAAATCACGACCACATTTGCTAGCAGTTACACCCATGAAGTGTCATTGGCAGAGGCATTACAATTACAATCAATAGCCGCTTATGGTAAACAAGCGACAGGCGAGAAGTACCTAATTACACCTCAAAGCTAATTAAACTTCGGAGATTAAGAACTCTTAACGAACTTTTTTTTAACGCATGTAAAAGCAGATACTGATTATGGTATCTGCTTTTTTATTTACTTGCTTGTAATAGAAAATAGCATACTGGTATTAAATATCTTATGGTAACTTAGAACTTAAGTTACCATAAGATAAGATTTGCAATCTAAAGGGATTTACTTCTGCCAAAGACCTTTAATAGACTCCCAATACTCTGAAAAAACAGAGTCATTACGCTTAGTCTGTTCCTGACTATTTAGATGAGTAGGTGGCAAGATATGCTCATAATACGTATCTTTTAATAGCTTACGTAATAAGCCTTCTCCAATAAATCCTTTACCATCATTTAACGTATTTGCCGCACGTAATAAGTGACGAATATCATATTGCGATGGATCTATATCAGGCACCTGTTTTTTTATATCAAGTAGGCTATATACCGCAACTCTGGCAGTGCGAACGGAGCTTTCGACGGTAAATACCACATCGTTTTTAGTTTCGACAAATTGCCCTATTAAGCCTAGGTTAGTACAGCCTTGAGGTACAATTTCAGGGCGGTCACCCTGTGCACGCACCATAAATTGTGAGGTAATATATGGCATATAGGCAGATCTGACAATGGTATTTTCAACGACGACGTCTAGCTCATCAATAATGCCAAGGTGATAGCAAAGCTCTGCTAAAATTTCATTCCCTGTACATTTTGGCATTGGTTTATTAATATAATTACCGTCTTTATCCATCAGCAAACTATACAACCAAAGTACTAAAGTATCCTTTGGTTGATCAAGAAAGTGTGGCTGACGGTTACAAGTAAAGCTCATTATCCAGTTAGAATCGGTAAAGGTGATGATACCGCCTGTCACTGTTTTACCTGAATATGGATCATTAACAGATAGTTCTTTGAGCTTATCCACCAACGCAGAAGGTTTACAAGTAAGCGTTGCTGACATCCATGAAGACTCATTCACGTTGCCATTGAATTTTTCAGGATGACCAAATACGCTAGATTTATGAGCAAGATTATTCCAGAGTGTCCAACCTTTTGATCGACCTTGATTCTCTACCATAGCGTCTAGGTTTGGCGCAGAGTCATTATCACCATAACGAGTATCGTCAGTCATTGTTCCTGTAGTCGCTACTACATAGTCATTCCCTGTAATGGCAATGGTGGTAGGCTTACCATCTACTTCTGCAATGATAGCTTTGACCGTCTTAGTTGATTCATTGCCATCTGCTTTGTTAAATTCAATATCTAAATCCGTTACCGAAGTATTGTACTGGAATTTAACCCCTTTTTTGATTAGATAGTTACATAGCGGTACGATAAACCCATCATATTGATTGTATCTTGGAAATACTAGCATCGACATATTATGCATACCATCTAAGTCATGCAAAAAACGGTGCATATATAATTTTAACTCAAGTAAGC
>NZ_DATIRM010000087.1:0-9171 GCF_035469765.1 Psychrobacter sp. | reverse complement strand
ATAATCCAGGAAGTGTAAAGACTGTGGCTGTCTATTTAGACCTTGCCGTGTTTACTTCTTATGTATTTACTTACGCATCTACGTTCGCACATCAGCAACCAATTGCTTACCGCATTTGATAAGCAGTCGCTGCATCACATGCATACGATACTCACGGCTGGCTCTTACATCAGTCATCGGCGAGACATCATTAGATAGCATTTGTGCCGCCTGCTCAAAACTGGCAACATTCACTGCTTGCCCAATCAGCGCTTGCTGACACTCTGCCGCCAATAAAGGTATCGCCGCCATGCCGCCAAGTCCAAATTTTGCATTTTGGATAGTCATGCCATCTGCTGACAAATCAAGTCTCGCAGCAAGCAAGCACGCTGATATATCATCTTCGTAACGCTTACTAATCTTATGAATATAGAGATACTGATGGTCTTGCATCAGCGGAATATGAAGGGCAACCACGTAACTACCAGTACGCAGCTTGGTTTTTTTATAATCCAAAAAGAATTCAGATAAAGGAATGATCTCGTCAATACAAGACCCTTGATTTGAATAGACATTATTAGCATTGGTATTGTCAGCAGCACTATCAACATCCGAACTTTCAAAAGCAGCGCAATGACGCAGATGAATATGAGCATCTAATGCCAGTAGAATGGGAGGCAAATCGCCAATCGGTGAGGCATTAGCGACATTACCGCCGATGGTGCCCATATTACGGATTTGCGGAGAAGCAATACGTTCAAACAAATTGGCGAATTCAGGGAAATGCTGTTTAAGGATAGGCAGCATGCTCTTATAGCTCATGCCAGCGCCCAATACTAAAGACGGTACTTCATTATCGCTTTTTGACTGCTCATCAGCATTTAGGCTTAACGCTTGCAGTGACCAAGATTTTAACTCATCTATCGCTGACAGTTGCACGATAACATCATGATCTACTAAGTGCTGCGTCACACTTAAGCCTAAATCTGTACCGCCTGCCCAAATGGTCGCTTTTGGATTAGCAGATAGCACTTGATTCAGCTCATCAATCGATTGCGGAATAAACAGCTTGCGCGAATCTTGTGTCAGTGCAGGCTCAATGAGGTTGGTTGTCGTTACAGAAGATGAAGGCTGCTTGTACTGCTGCTTGCTACTTGCCATCGCATCGGTTGCCAAATAAATGCTCAAATCTTTGGCAACGGTCTGATCCGTATCTCGTTGCTTACCGATAGCACTCATCGCCAAGCCAGCCTCGATAATGGGACGATAACCTGTACAGCGGCAAAGATTCCCGGCAATTGAAGCAACGATATCATCGTAGCTTAAATCATCAGTAATCACCCCTTTTTTGACTTGCAAACGATGATTCTCGTAGGTGCTAGCTAGTGTCATCACAAATCCAGGCGTACAAAATCCACACTGCGAGCCATGGCATTCGACCATCGCTTGCTGCGCAGGATGCAATAAAGCACGTTCTGGATGATGTTTAGGATTGTCTGCAATATAAGCAGCCGTCATCAGATGATGACCATCCATTAACGATAGGAGAGTAATACAGGAATTTAGCGTATAAAAAGGCGCATCAGAAGAATCTGCATTGATGGTAGGTAAGCGCTGCGCCATCACTGTACAGGCACCGCAGTCGCCACTGCCACAGCCTTCTTTGGTATCAGTCTGGCGTTCGTGCAAGCGCAAATACTCAAGCACCGTGGTATTCGGATTGAGGTCAGTTAATTGCTTATATTGACCGTTCAAATAAAAATGAATCATAGCAATGCTCAGCTGTCAGAATAAAAGGAAGATAAAAGACTGCTTTATCTTTAATCGAATAATAAATTCTAACAATCAGTATCTTAAAGGATAGCCGCGCACAAATGCCCTACCCTTAAGTGAGTACTTAATGACCATGTTAATAAAATTTATACGATGATGTTCATCATACCTACATCAATACTGAGAGTTATACGTGTATTGAATAAGCTGACTGCCTATCTGACTACTGACTTGCTCAGGCTTAATCTGTTTGCGGTTTGAGCTTTTTGATTTACCAGTGATGCATGAGCATCTACAATAAATATAAAAGCAATAATAAGGATTTAGGTATAGGATTAACTACCCTATCGGAAAATCGAGGAATATAAGCACAGTTAAAACATCCTTTTGTGGCTTAACTTACATCAACATTCCGTGTCAAAGGGGGTTATTAACCATTAAGTGAATAATTGCTGACTAAACGGTTAAACTTATATTATCACTATCTTTATTTAACTTACAACTCAAAAAAATGTGTCATTTCGCTTAAAAAGCCAGAAAACTTCATAGTATCACTCCTTGTCAGCTAAAACACTTAACGGTTCTTAGTCTACAGTCATCTATTAAATTTAAGCATAAAAAAACGATCAGCAACTACTCACCAAATTTCTGGGAATAATTACTGACCGGCGTTTTTACTGTTATAGGTATTATTTTATTGGCAATGAGTCAATCTTTTAACTGTCTATAAGATTGTTAAATGCCAAGTTACCTATACTAAGTTGTTACTCTGTACCCAGTTCCAACAAGCTCGCGTTACCACCGATGGCGGTAGTGTTAATGGTTCTTACGCGCTCAGTAACGAAGCGGTAAAGGTAATCAGGCGTTAGCATCTCTGATAATCCGTCCATATCAGTGACGCTAATGACTTGCGTCAACATGCCATCGGTCTTGGCAAGCTCTTGGCTGACAGCCTGCACTTCTTGTCGATTACCGGAAACAGCAACTTGCGCGAGACGATCGATGTATAAAAGCGTCACTGTTTGCGAGTCATTGGCAACACTCAGTACATCATCGCTGATGCCACTCTCATAGAGTATTTTTGCCGCTGCAATGCACATCTCATCTTGGCTTGGGCAATGCAATATCACCTCATTACCAGTTAATAGTGCCGCTAGCAATTGTCCAAGTACCGCCATCGCGCGGGCAGATTCGCTACCGATAACCATAGTCTTACCGCGACCCGTTACGTACAAGTCATTGGACTCGCCCGTCGCGCCAGTCATACGGTGTTCTTCATCCAGCATGGGTGCGGCGCTCAATAAATGATTGAACAGACGCTTTGCTTTATTAGCATCACCCGTCAGCAATGCCAGTTTTGGCGTGGCTTCTTGTAGATAGGTGGCGCGGTTCACTGCACCCAGTAAACGCCAAGTTTCACAAACTTGGCCATGATTTTTTTTGAATTCAGTTGCCATAGTGCTACTCCTTATGCGATTGTCGTTTGAGTGTTGGTTTCGGTCGTGTTGTTTTTAGCAGCTAACTGCTCAGTCGTTAATGTCATTAAACGAGCGACATAGTGCGGACCACCTGCTTTCGGACCTGTACCCGATAGACCACAGCCACCAAAGGGCTGTACGTTTACGACCGCACCGATTTGGTTGCGGTTGATATAAGTATTACCGACAAACGTACGTCGCTCGATATGCTCTACGGTATTTTCGATACGACTATGAATCCCTAGAGTTAAACCAAAACCGGTTGCATTGATGGCATCAATCAGATTATTCAAATCACGCGCTTCATAACGTAGCACATGCAGAATAGGACCAAAATGCTCACCGCCAATCACATCGATACTTTTTACTTCAATCGCCGTTGGTAATACAAACGTTGCCTGCTCTTGACTGACCATTGAGCTGTCAGTCATCGGTGTCTGCGCCAAAATAGTAGCCGTTGGCTCAGCGCGCATGCGTTCGATATGCGCTTCAAGTCCACGTTTGGCATCGATATCAATCACTGGACCCACATCTGTGGTCGCGTATAGCGGATTGCCAACGACCAATTCAGCCATATTACCTTGCAACAGCTCAATCAAATCATCTGCCATCTCTTCTTGTACACATAAGATACGACACGCTGAACAGCGCTGACCAGCTGAGCCAAAGGCAGATAACACTGCATCTCTCACCACTTGCTCAGGCAATGCCGTTGAATCCACTATCATGGCATTCTGTCCGCCGGTCTCAGCGATAAACACAGGCAGCTCACCATTTACTTGAGCATGGGCGTTTAAGCTTTGGTTGATGCGCTGTGCCGTTTGGGTGGAGCCAGTAAATATCACGCCAGCGATATTGTCAGCAGCCGTTAATGCACCGCCAACGTCGCCTGCACCAGTGACAAATTGTAGCGCACTAGCAGGCACGCCTGCTTGGTACATTAACTGCGCACCGAAATGAGCGATTAAGCTCGTCTGTTCGGCAGGTTTTGCCACCACGGTATTACCCGCAGCCAGCGCTGCAACCACTTGACCGGTATAAATAGCCAATGGAAAGTTCCAAGGGCTGATACAAATAAAGGTACCACGTGCTTTATAAATTTGACGCGACGGCTTGCCTGCCAAATCGGTAAACTCGTAAGCCACATCATCCAAACGCTCTGCTTCATCGGCATAGAAACGGCAAAAATCCACCGCTTCTTTAATCTCATCAATGCTGTCTTGTAGAGTTTTACCTGCTTCAACTTGGCATAATGCCATCAGCTCTGCATAGTTCTCTTCATATAAGTCCGCTATTTTACGCAGTATCGCCGCACGCTTAGTAGCAGCAACAGCTTGCCACTCGCCTTGTCCAGCGACTGCCGCCGCAATTGCTTGTTGTGCGATAGTAGCATTAGCATAAACAACTTCACCAGCGATAACTTCATGGTTCCAAGGCGCACGTACGGCTTGTTTATCAAGCTGATGAGTGTCGCCATCTACCTTATTATCACTGACTGCGTTGCCATTAATAACAGAAGTCGCTGACCAAGTCTTATGCAAATGACGGTCAATAGCCGCTTTAAACGGTATCCATTGCGATTCTACAAAGATATTGGGACCAAAGCTGGCACGGCGCGCACCATAAATAGCTAACGGCAATGGAATGTCTGGGTTATGCAGCGTTGCATTGGCAAGCAGCTTGTCATATGGATGCACAGTTAGCTTATCAATCGGATAAGATTTGTCTAATAGCTGATGGACAAATGAGCTGTTGGCACCGTTTTCGAGCAATCGACGTACTAAATATGGTAGCAAATCTTTATGAGCGCCAACCGGTGCATAGATACGCACAGGGATTTTATACGCTTGTAAGATATGGTCATATAGCGCATCACCCATGCCATGCAGACGCTGAAACTCAAAGTCTCTGTGCGAACTCATAGTCATGATTGACGCAAGCGTATGCGCGTTATGAGTAGCAAACTGTGGCCAGATTAACCCGCGCAAATGCTCTGATAATAAAAAGCGTGCACAAGCCAGATAAGCGGTGTCCGTACCTTCTTTACGCGTCCAGACTGGATAACCTGAGAGACCTTTTTGCTGAGCAAGCTTAATCTCGGTGTCCCAATAAGCGCCTTTTACCAGACGTACAGGAATACGGTCGCCTACTTCAGTCGCCAAGCGTGCAAGCCACGCTAAAATAGCAATCGCACGCTTTGAGTAACCTTGAACGACCAAGCCCAAGCCATCCCAATCGGCTGTTAGATTGTCGCGGTATAGAGATTCAAATAATTTTAATGATATTTCAAGACGATCGGCTTCTTCAGCATCAATACTGAGGTCGACATTGACCTCACGTGCTGCTTCAATCAATAGCAAGCAGCGTTGACGCAATAGCCCCATGACTTGCTCTTCTTGGGTGGCTTCATAGCGCGGGTGCAACGCGGACAGCTTAATAGAAACTGAAGGTTTTGGCATCCCTTCTTTAACTTTGATACTGGCCGTCGCTTTAATGGCATGCAAATAATCGTTAAAGTATTTTTCAGCATCTTTATGAGTAATTGCCGCTTCACCTAACATATCAAAGGAGTAGGTATAGCCTTTATTGCGATACGGTTGGCTGTTTTTATTAGCATCTTCGATGGTTTCACCAAGTACAAACTGATGTCCCATGATACGCATGGCTTTTTGCATAGCACTACGAATGACAGGCTCGCCCATCTTTTTAGTCATACGATCCAAAAACCCAGATGCCGTGGTATCACTATCGATACTCACCACACGACCCGTCATCATCATGCCCCACGTTGAGGCATTGACCATAAAACCATTGTCATTTTTTAGATGTTTTTTCCAATCAGCCACGCTCATTTTGTCATGAATCAGCGCATCAGCAGTATAATTGTCTGGTACTCGAATCAAAGCTTCTGCCAAGCTCATCAGCAAGATACCTTCTTGGGTATCAAGACTATATTCAAGCAATAATGAATCGACCATCTTTACCGCTTTACCATCATTACGTACGTGCTCGACCAACTGACGTGTCTGCATGGTAGCACTATCACGCTCCGCATCTGTCGGTTTGGCAAGTGGCAACAACTGCGTCAACCAGCGCTCTTCATCAACACTATACAAAGGCGATATACGTGCATGCAGCTCTGTTGACGACTGAGCAATATAGTCTGGTGACAACAAATCGATAGGATTAAATAAAATCGGCTCTTGCGGGGTAAATTGCTCTACTGGGTTCATAACAACTCCATAACTTTAAAATCCATCATAAGTGATGCGCTGGGGCTTTTTAACATTAAGACTTTTTGGTATTGTGACTTTTAAATATTGTGACGCTAAAACATTGTGACGTTTCATTATCTACCCTATCAAGAAAGGCAATCAATCACAATCCGCCATTAAGCAGCGTGAGTGATTCGGCGTCGATAACATACATAATAATGAATAGAGCAAACAACAGTATTAAAAACACGAGAAAATCCAGCATAAGCTGGAAAAGGTCAAGTAGATCGTTTGACTGTGCAACGGACTACGTCAACAATACAAAGGCAACAACATAAAACTAAGCGGCATTAGTGCCTTCTTCTTGTTAGTAGTGAAAGGAGAGTGATTGCAATGTAAAATGACAATATGCAATGCTGATTCACTGATAAGAAAAACCTCTACGGCGTTGATTGAGGTGATGCGCTTAATATCTGCATATTACCATGAAACAAATTTTCAAACTAACAATATTACGCATTTTAGCCAATTATAATAGTGTTAAAAAACATAGAGTTATTCACGTATATATAAATGTGACGCTTTGGTTATAATTTCAGATTTACTATTCACCATTAATTGTTTTATGAATCAAACAGTTGGCACGGCTATCGCCAAACAACAGGAATATTAAGCATAAAAAAACCCTTCTTATCATCTAATAATAAGAAGGGTTTGCACCTTACTGCTATATCTATATCAGCTGTGCCTAAAACCCTGCATCAGTTAATATAAAATGCTAGATAAAGATGATTTTAGCAAGTAATACCGCTGTCAAGATCCAAACAGGAATGCTGACATCAGAGAATTTACCAGCCACTACCTTGATGGCAGTAAAGGTGATAAAGCCAAGCGCAATACCGTCAGCGACAGAATAGGTCAAAGGCGTAAACAACAGTACGACCACGACTGGCGCCGCTTCTGTTAAGTCATGCCACTTAACGTCCTTTAACGTCTGCATCATCAATACAGCCACATAAAAAATAGCGCCTGCTGTCGCATATCCTGGAATCATACCAGCGAGTGGTGAAAAGAATACACTAAGTAAAAATAACACACCAACGGTCACAGCCATCAATCCAGTACGACCACCTGATGCGATACCTGAAACACTTTCAATATAACTGGTCGTCGATGACGTACCTAGTAATGTACCTGCTACAGTCGCCGTCGAATCTGCTAACAGCGCCTTACCCATATTCGGGATTTTACCATCTTTACCAATCAAACCTGCTTGAGTGGTGGTTGCAATCAGCGTACCCGCCGTATCAAACAAATCGACGAATAAGAAAGCAAAAATAACACTGATCATCGCCACATCAAACGCGCCGGCAATATCAAGCTGCATCAGTGTCGGAGCAATAGACGGCGGCGCTGAGATAATACCTGCAAACTGCGTATTACCAGTGATAAGGCTAATTAGGGCAACCAGCAAAATACCAATCGTAACCGCGCCTGGTACCCTTTTATGAGATAAGCCAACAATCATGATAAAACCAAGCGCTGCCATTGCTGGTGCAAACGAGGTCATATCACCCAGACCCACTAACGTCGCATCATTATTGACGATAACGCCAGCAGTCTGTAACGAGATAAAGGCTAAAAATGCACCAATACCAGCAACAACACCTTGTTTGATACTATATGGAATAGAATTAATGATGATTTCACGAATTTTAAATAAACTTAGTAGGACAAAAATACAGCCAGACAAAAACACCGCGCCAAGCGCCGTTTGCCAAGTGTAGCCCATGCCCAAAACCACGCCATAAGTAAAGAAGGCATTGAGTCCCATACCTGGTGCTTGCGCTACTGGCAAACGGGCATAAAACCCCATGATAAAACAACCAATCGCGGCAGCAAGACAGGTAGCTACAAATACCGCGCCCTTATCCATACCTGCATCTGCAAGTACGTTAGGGTTAACAAATATGATGTAAGCCATCGTTAAAAACGTGGTTACGCCAGCTAAAATCTCTGTTTTGATCGTGGTGTTCTCACCATTGATCCCAAAATATCGTTCAATTGCGTTCATAAAAGTCGCTTCCAAATTGCAGTAAGTAAATTATCATTATAAAAATAAAATTGTACTGATAAATATCGCTTCCACATTGCGACGATAGAGACCGCTTTTAACTCAAACATAAAAAAGATACACCCAAATTGCGACGATAAATGACGCTTCCAAATTGCGACTGTAAATGACGCCTATATACTAAGGTTAGAGATGATGCTTTTAGTCCTTTAGCCACACACTATTTGCCTAATGTAAAACCACCGTGAAAATTACAGCAACAAACCATAACATTTTAGTGAAGTTGTCTTACAATTTCAATGAATGACAACTCCTTACGCACGTGAGGATACAAATTAGTTGACGAGATGGACAGTATTCCATAATAACCATGCTGTCTACCTTATATTTTAAAAAACTATCCACTGCCCAATTAACACATTATTAATGATATTTACCAAGATTAACAGTACACTAGGGGGTTAATATGAATGCGCCATTTAGATTGGCTATTATTAATTGTCCATGAGTCCTCTACATGCCTGAATCATTAAATATTATCGACCTTATTACTCAAGCGAGCCTATTGGTTCAGATCGTCATGGCTCTGTTGTTATTGGCATCGTTAGTCAGCTGGGTGATTATTTTTCGCATGAGTGCGCGTCTTGGCACT
>NZ_DATIRM010000086.1:0-3316 GCF_035469765.1 Psychrobacter sp. | reverse complement strand
CTTGTACTATACAATTTTAAGACGGTAACTATGTTTAATAAGAATACACTGGCATATTTTCGTTTCCTACCTGTTCAGCTGCTTGTGGGGTTATTACTGTGCACTTGGATTCCTTATCTTTTTGTTGAATCGAATTACCTGACTCAAGGCTTTACTAAAGCCAGCACTTTTAATCTCCTTACTAGTGCTACCCTTACTGTATTGACTATACTGACCTTGAATTTTATACGTCAGTTCCCAGGTATTAATTCAAGCACATATATACTGCCAGTATTTCTTTTTTGGTTTGCATTGGTTTTTGCACCCGCTGAATTGACCAACTATCCTTTTTCTCTCATCTATTACTGTTTCAGTGGCATTTGCTTATTAAGCTACCTTCTTATTATTAATATAATCAACCGTCATTATACCGTTCAGACCCTCGCCTATATTCCAGTAGGTAGAGCGAAGAATATGCCAGAGCAAGTGCCTTCAGCGGAGTGGTTAAAGCTAGATGCTATCAATCTAGATCAGGCTGTCAGTGGTATCGTCACGGATCTTCATAGTTATGACTTGACTGATGACTGGCAGGAGTTTATTGCTAATAAAACTTTACAAGGCATTCCCGTTTATCATCATCGTCATATTCGTGAGTCACTGACCGGAAGAGTCAGAATCAATCACATGTATGAGAATGAATTGGGCTCCCTACTGCCTTGTGAAAATTACATGCTGCTAAAATATTGTTTAGATTTTTTAATTATTCTATTGTTACTACCCTTCACTCTCATCATTTTTTTATTCACTGCAATAGCAATTAAACTTGAAGATAATGGTAAGGTTTTTTATACCCAATTACGAGTTGGTCATCGCGGGAAAACCATAAAAGTTTATAAATTCCGTAGTATGCACGAAAAATCTAAAGAAATTTTAACCGTTGATAACGATGACCGAATTACCAAGGTTGGTCAGTTTATTCGTAAGACTAGAATTGATGAGCTTCCTCAATTTCTTAATGTTATTAAAGGTGAGATGAGCTTAATAGGTCCTAGGGCCGAGTTTGTTGATTTTGCTCTCAAGCTCGAACAACAAGTTCCTTTTTTTAATTATCGTCATATTGTAAAGCCCGGAATATCTGGTTGGGCACAGGTCAATCAGGGGTATGCAACTGGCGCAGCAGAGACCCAATTAAAAATTGAATATGACTTTTACTATATCAAGCACATATCATTTACATTGGACTTGCTGATTTTCTTTCGAACCATTCATACCACATTTACAGGCTTTGGTTCGCGTTAAAACCATTACCTATAAGACACTCTTAACTTTCACTGACATTTTGAGTGGATAATTTTTCTCAGCAGAAGTTTTGCATACTTTAAAATAGCTTTCATCTAAACGAGATAAAAGAATCTAGGCATAAAAAAACCGAATGCTACTTTAATCGTAACATTCGGCTTTTTTATTTGTATTGTCTATACCGTTAGAAAGAAGTACGGCGATATTTACGATACTTAGGTAACCAGAAGTTCGCTTTTAAACGACGTTCTAAATTTTCTGCCGTTACCGGTAATGCCAATTTATCTTCAATCGCCTGTAGAGCAACTGCATAGGCTATTTTTTCACTGATCTCTCTAATGAATTTAATAGACGGTAATATGGCACCGGGTGCTTTTTCATATTCTACTGAGATATCTGCAAGTGCTTGGCTTGCCGCCGTCAGCATATTATCACTGATACCCGTCGCACGTGCTGCTAAAACCCCTAAGCCAATACCTGGGAATATATAGCTGTTATTACATTGGGAAACCTCAAAAGACTGACCTTCAAAGGTGGTATTAGGGAAAGGACTGCCCGTTGCAACAATGGCTTTACCTCTACTCCAGTTAGTCACTTCTTGCGGTGTTGCTTCAACACGAGAAGTTGGGTTCGATAGCGGCAATACAATTGGATGTTCAGTATTAGCACATAACGCTTCGATGACCTCTTGTGTAAACAGACCTTTTTGCCCGCTTACGCCAAACAATACGGTTATTTTTGCTTGTTTAACCACTTGCGCTAAGCCAAGTTTTTGACTCTTATCCCAGTGTTCAATATCTGATTCTTTTTGCACTAACGGTGCTTGGAATTTCTGTAGCTCTGTCATGCTATCGGTTAACAGACCATAACGGTCAACCATAAATACTTGTTTGCGTGCCTGCTCTTCCGTTAAGCCTTCACGCTGCATTTGGCGAATAATATGCTCAGCGATACCGCAACCAGCCGATCCTGCACCTAAGAAAGCAATATTTTGTTGACTAAGTTTTTGACCTTTATTTAAACACGCTGCAATCAATGTACCGACTGAAACAGCAGCTGTCCCTTGAATATCATCATTAAAGCAACATAGCTGATCACGATATTTATTCAATAATGGGGTCGCGTTTTCCTGTGCGAAATCTTCAAATTGCAATAACACCTCTGGCCAACGACGTTTAACTGCTTGAATAAATAAGTCGACAAATTCATTATACTCATCGCCAGAAATTCGTGGATTTCTCCAACCCATATACATAGGGTCATCAAGCAACTGCTGATTATTGGTACCGACATCTAACAAAATAGGTAAGCAATAAGCAGGGCTAATACCACCACAAGCGGTATATAAGGCCAATTTACCAATGGGAATACCCATGCCGCCAATCCCTTGATCACCTAAGCCTAAGATACGTTCACCATCGGTGACAACGATCACTTTTACGTTTTGTTTGGTGGCGTTTTGCAGCATGTCATCAATTTTATGGCGCTCAGGATAAGAGATAAATAAACCACGTTTACGGCGATAAATTTGTGAGAATTTTTCACAAGCTTGCCCAACCGTTGGGGTATATATGAGCGGCATTACTTCCTCAATATGCTGCTCAATCAAATGGTGAAACAATGTCTCATTGGTGTCTTGTATATTACGCAAATAAATATGCTTATCCATATCACTGGTAAATGAGCGTAGTTGAAGATAAGCACGTGATGACTGCTCTTCAATCGTCTCAATGTTATGAGGTAGCAAACCGGTTAAATTAAAGCTATCGCGCTCCTCTGATGAAAAAGCGCTACCCTTATTTAATAAAGGGGTTTCTAATAGTGCAGGACCAGCAAAAGGGATATATAACGGACGTTGGTTTGGCATGATAAAATCTTCTTATTAAAAGTATAGGGTGGTACAAAGTTAATGGGTTAAATATTTTTGCCGATTCATTAAATAAACGCCGCTCTCAACTTATTTTCATAAGTCACTGATTTTAAATATACTATAAATCAGTGACTTTCTTGAAACTAAATCTAGGCTAGTAAAATCAAG
>NZ_DATIRM010000085.1:0-1673 GCF_035469765.1 Psychrobacter sp. | reverse complement strand
TGCCAGCATCGTTGGTGCAGTCGGCTTACAGCATCCAAGTCAATTGCAGCCTTATCACATTGCACGCCGTTTGGATGATGGGCAAATTAAGCTACTATCGAAGTTTTTTTACCGATAAAGGCGCTTTACTTGAGCAAAACGCACGCTCAGAAGTCTTTAATCAGATGTGGGTAATGGCAGATTCGTCGAGCTTCTTAGCCAATAATGATGCGCTGATTGCTTATAACAAAGACTCGCGCGATATCGGTAAAGAAACCAATGCGCCAACACAAATAACCGTTGAAAAGGTAGACGTCAATATTGATGGTGGTAAAATGATTGGCAATGTCAATAATACCGTCCGCGATTTTATACCGCCAACTGTTTAACTACTTAAATAGTGCTTGGTCGTAACAATCACGCAATTTATTACCTTATAAAAGATAGATGATTGATGCCAAACACTGTTTTCACAAAACCTCTTCATGTACTGGCACTGATACTTATGGCAGTTATGACATTTGCCATAAGTGCTTGCCAGCCAACAGATAGCAATCAAGCTGATTCCGCTTCTTCTACCGATTGGTCATGTCAATCACATACCGCGCCATTTGCTTACAGCGCCTGTCATATTCAATCTGATTTGTTGACAGACGAGCGTTATTCGTTACAGTTGTTTTGGCAATCCTCTGACAGTAGCACGCCGCTATTAACCTTTGATAATTTATTAAACATACTGCCCTCGCCGCAATCTCTGAAATTTGCGATGAATGCCGGTATGTATAATGAAAATTATGCACCCATTGGCTATACCGTCATAAAATCTGAAGAGATACGCGCATTAAACCTCAAAGAAGGTGGTGGCAATTTTCATTTATTACCCAATGGCGTACTGTGGTGGGATAAGTCTGGCAAGGTGCAAATTACTGAAAGCAACGCCTTAGCTAAGCAGCTGAAAGATGGCAGCGCACAGCCGTGGTACGCCACCCAATCTGGTCCTATGCTGGTCATTAACGACGCTATTCATCCGCAGTTTAACCCTGATAGCAGCTCGGCCAAAATTCGTAACGGTATAGGCGTTTGTAGCGATGGCAGCCTACAGTTCGTTAATAGCGAAGCGCCTGTGACCTTCTATCATTTCGCTGCACTATTTAAGGATGAATTGAAATGTCCGAATGCACTATTTTTAGATGGCGGTATTGCATCCGCTTTATACGCACCTACGATAGATAAGCATGATAAAAAAGAGATGGGTGTGATGATTGGGCTGGTTGAAAATAAAGACTAGAGTACGTTGTAAGATTCCTATCTAGTTAACTACATCTCATCATATTATGTTTGATAAAAAGCACTTGAAATGACTTTGTCATCCAAGTGCTTTTTTCTAATTACAACTTTTATTAACTCGCATGTAGAAACCACTCGATTTCTACAACTAGCCTCCTAGACTCATTTTTGGACCAAACGGCTCATAATGGACGCAATCGACACCGTGATCTAACGTCACTAGCCCATCGATCATACTTTCCATAAATGGCATCGAGCCACAGACATAAATATCAGCAGGCTTAGGTAATTGAGCAAGCCATGCCTCATCCAATAGTTGTCCAGACTCAAAATAAAAGATATGGCGCTCTACGTTTTCAGCCTTTTCTAATAGTTTATTTACTTCCATATTAAAAGCATGATGCGCT
>NZ_DATIRM010000084.1:0-2485 GCF_035469765.1 Psychrobacter sp. | reverse complement strand
AGAATATCTTTTCAACGTCTAGAAATCGCCGCATTCATATTCGCGATTTAGTCGAAAGCAGCTATCCTGATATTGCTGTCCATATTCCCATTATTGAGCAGCTAGCCGTTGATTTTCATGAGTACAAGCGCGCCAACCATTTATACGATTTTGATGACATTATTAGCCAGGTAGTACGTCATCTAAAAACTAACGATAAATTTCGACAGCTGCTGCAACGTCAGTATCGCTACGTTATGGTGGATGAATATCAAGACACCAATATTCCACAAAAAGAGCTGATAGATTTGATTTGTGAGCCTGAGTCTGTATCACTCATGGTAGTTGGTGATGACAACCAGAGTATCTATGCTTTTCGCGGGGCCAATTATGAAAATATCTTGTTGTTTGGTGAGGGTTATCCCAATGCCAAGCTTATCAAGCTTGAACAGAACTATCGTAGTACACCTGCCGTTTTAGACTATATCAATGCCTTATCTGAGCAAATCACGTTAGGCTATCAAAAACAGCTTTATTCTGGCGCATCAGTAACAGGAATCAAGCCGATATTTAGTCGATTGCGTGATGAGACCCGCGAGGCCAAATATATCGCTGATAAAATCATAAAGTTAAAAACAGAGTTCGATTATGACGACTTTGCAGTACTGTGCCGCACGTCGTTTCAGTCTAACTATGTACAGTTAGAGTTTATGGAGCGTCATATTCCATTTATCGTGGTGGGCGGCATTAAGTTTATTGAAAGACGTCACATAAAAGACGTCTTGGCCTTTGTCAAAATACTCTATAACCCAAATGACACGATTGCATGGCACCGTATTTTGACTCTGTTTAAGGGGGTAGGGTCAGTCACCGCGACGCGTTTGACCCAAGCAGTTAATGCTGATAATAATTTTTTCGAGCCGTTATTGACGGCAAAGTTTGCTAAAAAAAGCGAGCAGTTTGAGCTTTTGTACAATTTGCTCACTAAGGCAGAACGGGCAAAATCAGTCAAGATAGTCATTGAGCAGATTGTGAAGTTTTATATTCCTATTCTAAAAACGATTGAGGATAATTGGCGAGAGCGTAGCGAGGATTTTCGTGTACTCAAAAAACTAGCCACTGAGCATAGCAATCTGGAGAGTTTCTTAGAAAATTTGGCACTTGATCCACCCAATGATTCAGTGGCGACGACCAGTCAATCTAAAACAAAAAATATAGACAAAGTCACTATCTCGACCATTCACAGTGCCAAAGGGTTAGAGTGGCCAGTGGTTTTTGTGAACTCTTTGGTTGACGGCATGACGCCACATCATCGCTCGTTGGACGACTTTGAGGAGTTAGAAGAAGAGCGTAGACTATTTTATGTCGCTTGTAGTCGTGCTAAGAGCAGGCTGTTTTTAACGGCGCCAGACTATTTTTCGAGCTATTCAGGCTATTTTGATAAAGTGTCACGGTTTATTACTGAAATACCTGCTGATAAGATAACAGTTGTAACGGTCAAACAGCCCTTAGAAGAGAGTGATGATCCGGTTTGGTGGTGATAAAAAACGCTATAAAAGCTGGCAAAATAGCTTAAAAAATGACTTTTGTTTTATAGTTGGCTATCATTATTCCTATCAAAAATACCTTTTCAAAAACCTTATAACCAAAAGTATGTGACGAGAAAATATTTATCAGATAAGGGTTTAAAATTTGTCCTAATGCGTTACTATTACCACCTAATTCTGTTAGACCCTTATATTTGATACTCTGTATTAACACCCTAAGAAAAGGATAGGTTATGCGCTATGAAGTTATCGTTATCGGTGCAGGTATGGTTGGCACGTCAATCGCTTGGCATCTACAAAAAAATAACTCAAATGTATTAATGTTAGATAAGAAATTGCCAGGGTCAGAGACCTCGTATGGCAATGCAGGATTGATTCAGCGCGAAGCCATTCATACGCATCCTTTTCCTCGTCAGCTGACAGAAATGATCAGAGTATTGCCGAACCAAGGTACCGATATCCGCTATCGTATTCCAGCAATTTTGCGTTATCACCAAGCGTTATTACAGTATTGGAAGTACTCTGTACCTGCTACTGTTAAAAAAATCGAATCTGAGTGGCAGACCCTGATTGAGCATTGTACTAGTGAGCATCAAACCATGATTAGCGCCTCTGGTGCTGACGAGCTCATTACTCGTGATGGTTGGTTGCAACTGCATCGCTCGGAAGACACCTTTAAAGAAGCCATTGCGCTCGCTATTGATGCACGCAATCAAGGTGTTGAGCACAATGTACTGACGGTAGACGAATTAAAAGTAATGGAGCCTAGCGCCAATTTTGATGAGTTTGTCGGCGCGATTCATTGGTTGAACTCTTGGCAGGTCTCAAACCCAAGCTTGTTGGTTAAAGCCTATGCAAAAAACTTCCAAGAAATGGGCGGAGTAATTAAAGAGACTGGCGTTCAAGAAATCGTACAAGAAGATGGCGGCTGGAAAGTTATCACCGATACCGATACCTTT
>NZ_DATIRM010000083.1:0-3941 GCF_035469765.1 Psychrobacter sp. | reverse complement strand
GCTCTGTATTGTCTTTGATCCACTCAAAAATATCAGCAGCAACAAATTGATACTTATTACCACTGACATTTAAGCCATTCAAAGCAAAGTTTTGTTTGCCCCAATCCAGGTAATTCTGTGACAAATCAACACTAGTAACTTTTTTAGCGCCCGCCAATGCAGCATGCACACTGGCCGTACAAGTATAAGCGAATAAGTTCAATACCGATTTATTACGACTGTTGTCTTTGATACGCGCACGCATATTGCGATGATCGATAAATAGACCTGTATCGAGATAATCGGTGAAATTGACATATAGATAGGCGCCATCTTCGCGGGCAATATAAAACTTACCACGCTTTTCAGTATTGCCTTGTTTACTATATTGGTCATTACCAGATTGACGAGCACGGGTTTTAATAAAGATTTGTTCGCGGTTAATGCCAAACACTTCACGGATACCCATTAGCGCCAAATTAAAACGTTTTTTGGCAGTTTCTGGTGGAATAGTCTTCGGTGGCGCGTACTCTTGTACATGGGCATAGTCACCATATAAGTCGATCGCCACCTTGAAATCAGGCAGGTCAGCGTTGTAAACACGGATATTACTCACGTTATCTTTTTTAGCCAATTTCTTAAGTCGGGTCAGGTTTTTCTGCAAACGATTGATAAAATCTTGACCGTCTTCAACTTCAATTTCACGCTTCTCAAAACGGCTAACAAGATTGCCAGTTTGTCCAGCAATCAAGGTGCCATAGCGGAAATACACGGTAATGGCACCATTATGACAGCGCAACGTTTTTGGCTCTCTAATAGGCAAAATATCGACTTGCTCAACGTGAGATGCCAATATACCAAGCATTGGATCAACACTACTGCCAGCAAAGCTGTCTTGTAAGATAAGCCCAATTGATTGATATAATGGCTTAATCATTTCTTCATCGCCCAGACGCTCACCATAAGGTGGGTTGGTGATAATTAAAGGATTGCTCAAACGACCGTCAGCGACCAAAGGTTTTAGTAGCGTGCTTAGCTGATCAAGGGCGCGCGTTTCGATGTCAAGTAGCGGTAACAGGTCTTGTAAACCGGCAGCAATCAGATTCTTTTCTGTAGCAATAATGGCGCCATTATCGGCATCGAATCCAAAGATGAGCGGCAAAGTATCTGGCTGCTCATTAGCAATCTCTAAGGCTTCACGGAAACGTGTCTGTGCATCATCAATCATTTCTTGCCATAATACTGCGTCATGATGCTGCCACTCATAAAAACCAAACTGATTGGCGGCTTTATCGATACCGACGGCATAATCGCAATGCATCAGTAGCGCTTCAATGATAAAGGTACCAGAGCCACACATCGGGTCGATTAAGGCATTATAAAAAGGCGCATCGCCTGCCTCATTTTTCTTATGCCAGCCTGCGCTATAGAGTAGCGCCGCTGCTAAGTTCTCTTTTAATGGCGCTTCTGTCATGGCTACGCGATAGCCACGGCGATGTAAACTCGTCCCTGACAAATCTAAATAGAGCTCAGCTTGCTTGTCATTGACGGTGGCAAAAATAGAAAAGTCTGGATTTTTACTATCGACGTTAGGGCGGCTTTCATATACTTCGTTAAAGGTATCAGCAATCGCATCTTTAATACGGAGCATGGCAAATTGCTGGCTGACTGCAACCCGTTTATCAACAGACAGACGGATAGCAAACGTCTGCTCTAAGCTAAATTGCTCCGTCCAATTAACCGATTTTGCCAAACCATAAAGCTGTTCAGCCACATCATATTCGGCATTGATATTTTTGCGTTTAATTAGCATTAATACGCGCGATGCCACGCGCGACCAAAGGCAGATCTTATATAAATCACGCAAGGTACCTGTAACAGCAAGGCGACCAGTACTTTTCATTTCGCTTGCAATACCAAAACTGGTCAGCTCAGTCTGTAGCGGTGCTTCTAATCCATCGGCGCAGGTAATGATAAGGTCAAGCGACAATACCTGTGAAGATGCTTGTGAAGATGGTTGTGAAGACGCTGTGGATGAGGCGAGCGCGGTTGTTTCGGTCATACGGATACCTGTGGGCTAAATTGATAAATAGTGCACATCATAAAATAAGATGTTTAACCGCTAATTTTACCATAATTCTATAGCGGATGGTTTAAAGCGCTCATGTTTAAGAAAGCGATGGTCAAAAAATTTATATTTGAAAGAACTTTTTATGGCATATAAATGTTAAATAAGTCGCAAGGATATTATGGCTGGTCTTTGTTCAGCGCCAATGACTCTGACACAGTGTGCGTGGTCGTTGCCAATGGCTTGGGCTTGGTCACAATCGGATAGACGTCTTCTCTTGGCATAAGTAGACGCATATGCGGATAAGGGGTCGAGATATCAGCGGCATCAAAAGCGCGTTTGATATTCTCTCGTAAATCTTCTTTGATTTTAGGCATACGAGCAACTGCCGCTGGTTTGACCCAAAAGCGTACAATAAAATATACGCCATACTCTCCAATCTCTGCCACAGTCGCAGAAGACTCAGGTCGGTTAAGGACAGCCTCACTATCTGACAGTACTTGTAAAATTTCATCACGTGCTTTATCAATATCATCTTCAAAAGCAATACGCATCTGAATATCAAAGCGTATAAAGTTTTTGGAGGTCAGATTGGTAACGACGGAGGAGGCGACATTTGAATTGGGTATGATGACCGTAATATTGTCACGAGTTAAGACATGGGTCGTACGTAAGGCAATTACCACCACGCGACCTTCATTGTCATTGATATTGACCCAGTCACCAACTTGAAATGACTGCTCAAGCAAAATAGTAATGCCAGCGATAAAGTTTGCAAGCGTTGACTGCGCGGCAAAACCGACTGCCAAACCGGCGATACCCAAACCTGCGACTAAAGAAACGATATCAAAGCCAAACTGCGCCATAACGCTGGCAAGCCCTAAGACCAGTAATAGCACAGACAAGATATTTTTAAGCAGCTGCTCAATAGAGGCGTTTAGCCCATAGTGCTGTAGGATTTTATGGACGATTTGTCCAGATGATGTCCATAGCACATAATATATCCCCGCCCATGTACTGGCTTTGGCAGTGGCTTTGATGGTATCTGGCTCAAAATTTAGCTGACTCATAATAGCAATGACACTGGTCACGGCCCAGATATAACGCAGGATTGAGCGGGCAATTTTAGCGCGGCGCTCATTCAGGCGAATGCGTGCTTTGCTTTTTTTGAGTACATAGATAGCAAGCCAATACATAAACCCCGATATCGCAAGCAGTATTAGGATTTTGATGCCAGTGCTCACCAGTTCTACTGATTTAGATGACCAATCTAAGGTACCTTCCTCGATAGAGCCGCCAATGGCAAGAAAAAGGCTAGTATGTAGATCACGAGCAATCTCTTGAAAAAATTCAGTAATACTAGCGATTGCCATTATCTTATCCATGAAAGGTGTGGTTCTAAAATATATTGCTCTGTACTAATAGGGTTTTAATCGCATCATTATAGATGAAGTTACTTTAACTATATAACCACTAAAGCCGTTTATAAAGTAGCTTAAGTCCTGACGACAAATCAAGTTTGAATCTCCTGAGGTCAGCGCCAATAAGTTTACTTCATTACTTTTAAAACATAGCATTTAACAGCTGATTAAGAATTGTTTTGATGAATATCAAGCGACTGATATGGTATTTCCATCAAATCCTGAACATCGCGCAAAGCAGTACGCAAGCCCTCTAAAATGGTAGGGTGAGAAAAAGGAGTATCAAGCATGTCTTTGATACTCAAGTCGTTGGTAATCGCCATTGCCAATATATGCCCGATGTATTCTGCATCCGGACCAACCATGCTCGCACCCAAGATTCTATCTGTTTTTTTACAGCCATAAATATGCAATAGACCACAGTTGACACCCATGACGCGGCTACGACCTTGATTGTCAAAGCTAACTTTCCC
>NZ_DATIRM010000082.1:0-1907 GCF_035469765.1 Psychrobacter sp. | reverse complement strand
CACGCGATATGATAAGCTCAAAGATAGCTTTGCAGCGGCGGTAATGCTCGCTTGTGTCTTTATCTGGTTGCCCCTGATTTGAATTCTATACACACCCTAGAGCAATTGACCATTTTTTATTTTATGTATAGATAGTCGATTCAATATAAAAGAGAGTCGCTGATAACTAATATTTCTTTACTATAAGCGCTCACCGCAATGCGGACAGAAATTCTTTTGCTGTACGTCTCTTTCACGGCGCTCAAGCTCTTGCTCCCGTAGTACTTGCAGCACGATATCCTGCGCTTGCTCTTTATCTAAGCCAAGCTCACGGCGGATTTTTTCAATCATCATCTGATTTTGTACCAAATCAAAATCACTATCAAATAGCTGCCCTCGAAAGTCTTGTTCAAGCTCTTCACGTCGTTGACTGAGCTCATTTGCCAAGCCCGTTGCCAAGATACCAGCAGGCAATGCTGCTAGACCAACACCCAATATCGTAATGATAGCACCAAATATTTTACCGGCATTGGTAATCGGCGTCACATCACCATAGCCCACCGTCGTTAGAGTAACTACCGCCCACCACATGGCTTTTGGTATTGATTCGAACTCCTCTGGCTGCGCATGATTTTCTACCAAATAAATCCCACTAGACGCCGTCACAATCATGATTATCAAGATGAAAATAACCGCTTGAAACGAGCCTTTTTCTTTACTAATGACCACTAGTAAAATACGTAATGAAGCAAAATAACGGGTGAGCTTAAGAATACGGAACAGGCGCAAAATGCGTAAGAAGCGCAAATCAATACTGACAAAGAAGTTCAAAAAGGCAGGAACAATGGCAACCAAATCAATCAACGCTGACGGGCTTTTTAGCCACTCCCAGCGCTGCCGCCACGTAGTATTGCTTGGCTTAGCTTCAGCAACACTCCATAGACGAAGCAGATACTCAATAGAGAATATGACAATAGAGAAGTTCTCAAACCAAGTAAAATACTCTTGATAAGGGTAGTACCAAGTGTCAACAGACTCGGCGATAACCGCAGTGACGTTTGCCATAATCAAAAAAATAAGGAAATAATCAACACAGCGACTAAAGAGCGTATCATGCTCATCGTTTTGCAAAATATTATAGACAAAAAGACGCAAGCGCCGTATAGATTGAAATAGCATGCCGTCCCTATGCGGTATAACACCGATTTGATATGGAAAAAGCCGTTATGAGAATCTAATTATACAAACTTTAGGAAATAAATGTGGGTTACCGCGATCAATATGATGGCAACTGCAAAAAAAGCCATGCGTAATAACCGCTCTTCAGCACGCAGCTCATGACTACGTTTTTGCGCAGGTACTAAAAACAACCCACAATTTGGGCAACAAGAATCTATCTCATCCAGCACTTTTAATGAGCGAGCATTTGCACAGCGCAGCGGAGAGTTACTACAATAGCCAAGCATAATTAACGAAAAACTCCCTTGGACAATAACAGCATATCAATAGTACGAGAAACACTAAATCAAACCACTAATTACCCAACCTAATATATGGCATAAAATTTAACGTATCCAAACCTTTCTCATTGTAACTTTACGCATAAATATCTTAACGTTCCGATTTAAACCTTACATTTCGTAAGGTTTTTGTAATATAATAGATAGCAGATGTTACAGGTTAATCCCTAGCCTAACATTATGTATTGCTAACTTATGCTATCTCTAGTTAGCGACCATTATCTAAACGTTGAGGAATTAAACGATGAAACTACAATCCCTAGTTTTAGCTGCTGCTACTGCACTTACTATGACAACTGCTTTTGCTGTACCTGCTGGTACTTGGTCAGTTGCCGCTGGTGCACATTATGTTGATCCTAAAAATGACAATGGTGATGTCAATATAGGTGGCACAAACTATGCTGTAGA
>NZ_DATIRM010000081.1:0-7388 GCF_035469765.1 Psychrobacter sp. | reverse complement strand
TATCTAACCCCCTTTGCTGACGACAATAGCACGATGGCCCCACCTGATCCCTTCCCGAACTCAGAAGTGAAACATCGTCGCGCCAATGGTAGTGTGGTTCGCCCATGTGAGAGTAGGTCATCGTCAGCTCTCTATTCAAAGTTAAACCCCCCTTCGCTAACGCGAAGGGGGGTTTTCTTTTGCCTGGATTTTGGGGTGAGTTTGGTTCTGACTTGATTTAATCAGCTTTTTTCTTGTTATGAAAAATGCTATATATCTTGTATTAAATATATTCCTTCTCATTAATCTAAAATGATTTGACTTATATCGTTATAGCTGCTAATTTTAAAGAGTATTTCAACTTTAGTTAATTAAAAGCATATATGAAGTCTATACGGAATTTGACTCTATAATTAACTTATTAGTAAAGACTTATATCTTATTCATGGTTATCACAAGGAATTGATAATGAAGTTAGCTCCTCTTTTTTCAATAGGTGCCTTAGCAGCTATTAGCCTTCTAGGTTGTTCTAATCAAGCTTCTGATAGTAAAGATGCTTCTGCAGCAACTTCTCAAGAAACAACCACATTACGCTTTTCTCATTTTTGGCCAGCAACGTCCTCTATTAGCACAGAGGTCTTTGAACCTTGGGCTAAGCAAATAGAAGCAGATTCTAACGGCCGCTTAAAAGTAGAATTATATCCTTCAGCGGGTCTTGCTAAAGCAGACGTTACTTATGAATCTGCTGCCAAAGGCACGATAGATATTGGCTCACAAGCACACGGCTATACCAATGGTCGCTTTCCTTTAACTCAGATTACTGAGCTTCCTGGTTTATCAAACTCAGCCACTCAGATGGGTTGTATGCTCCAAACTCTGTATGAAGATGGCACTTTAGCTGGTGAATATGAAGATACCCATATGTTGTTTATGTATGGCGCTGGACCGGGTGCGTTGCATACAACGAACAAATTAATTCGCACACCTGAAGATATGAAGGGTATGCGTATTCGCCGTCCTTCTGCCGTCGCTGGCGACATTATTGAAAGTGCGGGTGCCTCACCAGTAGGTTTGCCTGCCAATGACATGTATACCTCTTTACAACGCGGCGTCGTTGATGGTTTGAGTTTTCCTTGGGAAGCTGTCACTGCCTTTAAGATTGACGAAATCACCAAATACCATACCAATATTCCTTTTTATAGTTCAGCGCTTATGGTGACTATGAATAAAGAGAAATATGAGAGTTTACCGGATGATTTAAAAAAGGTACTGGATAAAAACTCAGGTATGGCGCTTGCCAATAAGGTTGGTGAAGTATTTGATAAACATGATCGTCTGGCAATAGAAGCAGCTAGGAAAAAAGGTGATGAAATCGTTGAAATCCCTGATCCATTGAATGATCCTAACTGGAAAGGACCGCTTGAGAAAGGTACCAATAAATATCTTGCTGATGTTAAAGCGCTAGGTCTAGATGCAGATGGCGTTTATGCCAAGGCAAAAGCCGCCAGTGCAGCCTGTAAGGTCTAACCTAAAGGAGTTGTTACATGGCATTTTTAGTCAAACTGAGCACCCTTATCTCCAGGTTATGTCAATTTATTGGTGGTATCAGTCTCATTATTATTGTATTGACCACGATGCTAGATGTTATTGCCCGCTATGTATTCAAGCTCACCGGTGGTGAGTTTGGATTTACGGTAAAAGGCAGCGTCGAGATCGTCTCTTACTTTATGCTCTTTGCTTTACTTGGTGCGTTTGCTGCTTTTGTCGAACGCTCGCAGATTATCGTCGATGTATTCACTCAAAAGATGTCAAAAGCCTTTAAAGGTTACATGATGGGCACCTTTATGATGGGGTTCTTTATCATCGGCATTGTATTTGCTTGGGGTCTGTATGAGAGCGCTTTTGATGCGATAGAGTATGGCAAAGTCACACAAGACCTTCGAATATCTATGATGCCCATTTATGCTATCAGTGCCTTCTTAAGTATTTTACTTGCCATTCGGTCATTAATCGAATCCATCAATATTTTTAAAACAGGCGAGTTCTTTGACGCTGAGGAGACAGGCGCATGAGTCCAGAAATTATTGGTGCCATTGGTTTGTTATGTATGATTGCGATGGTCATGCTGCGTGTTCCTGTTGCACTTGCTATGTTAGGTGTGGGTCTGGTTGGCTTTGGTGCCGTGACAGCACCTATTGGCGCTTTACAGATGCTCAAAGACTTACCGGTCGATGTTTTAGCGAAATATGATTTTAGTGCTATTCCATTGTTCATACTCATGGGTGTCTTTGCTGCTCATTCTGGTATGGCAGGGAAATTGTTTGATGCCACCCGAACCATCTTTGGCGGCGTAAGGGGCAGTCTAGGTATTGCCGGTATCGGCTCATCTGGTATCTTTGCTTCCATCTCAGGGTCATCATTGGCAACTGCGTCTACCATGACTAAAGTGGCATTGCCACAAATGGAGAAGTACGGTTATCAGCCAGGCTTTGCCTGCGGTATTTTAGCTGCTGGTGGCACTTTGGGAATCATGATTCCGCCAAGTATTGCCTTACTGGTCTATGCTATCTTAACTCAGCAGTCAGTCGGAGATATGTTTATCGCTGGTTTCTTACCGGGCATGCTTGGCATGGTGATGTATTCAATCACTGTTATGATCATGGTGCGCTGGAAGCCACATTTAGCACAACGCGGGGAGTCTACTTCTTGGAAACAAAAGCTAATCTCTTTGACAGGTCTTATTCCGTTTAGCTTTATCTTCATCGTAATTATTTTTGGTATTTTCTTTGGGCTATTTACCCCAACAGAAGGCGCTGCAGTTGGAGCGTTTGTATCATGGGCTTATGCTTTTGCCAAAGGCATGCGAATGACAGGGCTAAAGCAATCCTTGATTGAGACGCTTGCCCTCTCTGCGGTAGTCTTCTTTATGCTACTTGGTGCTGAAGCACTGGGCTACTTTATTTCTGTATCGCGCTTGTCTTATAGTTTGGCGACGTGGATTGGTACATTGGCAGTTAGCCCAATGATAGTACTGATCTGTATCTTGATCATGTATTTCCTCTTAGGGCTATTCATGGATGCCTTAGCGATGCTGGTGATTACGATTCCGGTCGTGTTTCCAATCATTGTGGCTTTGGGCTATGATCCGGTTTGGTTTGGTATCATTGCTGTATTGACGGTAGAGCTTGGATTAATCACGCCGCCAATGGGGATGAATATCTTTGTGATTAAGGCGATGGCACCACATATTAAGCTGTCCGATATGTTCAAGGGGGTGATGCCCTTTATTGTCTCTGACTTGATACGCTTGGTCATTTTGGTAGCGTTCCCAGCGATATCTTTAGTGTTGTTGAGTTAGTGACAACTTAGAGAAATGAGGGATAAAATATTTAAATTAGGATTGTCTTAGTTGGAAAATAAGGTGGTGTTCTAAAAAGTATGCTGGCGATAAAAGTCAATACGAAATCTATGCTAAGTTCTCTGATTCTATAGGGCTTTCAAGGCTTCAAAAATTGTTCAAATTTTAATCAGCATACTTTTTGACACACCACCGAAAATAAAAATAGCAGTTTGATTTTATAGCTATATTGTCATGATGATAATATGGCTTTTTTTATGCTTGACTGTGAGAAGAGGGCTTTTGAATATGGGAACGTTAACATAATGGGTCTCGTTATTATGGATAGTGATAGCTATAGTAATCTTCAATCTATCCCTTTTTATTCCTAAGAAATTGCTAAGTAGAAGAACCATGGCCGTTGACTTTACCAATACCTTGATTGTTGCCATATCGGCAACCGCTTTATTTGATTTATCAGAATCTGAAAACCATCTGTTGACGCTATTGCAAAAGCGCCCTCATGATGCTGTGAAGGAGTTTCGACATTACATGGCGGAGCGTGAGAATAACCCGCTGACTATAGGCGCAGGTTATCCGCTGATTAAAGCGTTACTGAATTTAAATCAATATTGTCATGATTGTGATAGCAAGGATAATGGTGTCGATGCGCCTTTGGTAGAAGTGGTCATTGTCTCAAAGAGTAGTCCTGATACGGGTATCCAAGTCCTTAATGCAATACGTGAGCATGGGTTAACCATTTCACGTTCAGCATTTATATCCGGTAGTCCTATTGGGCCTTATATTAAAGATTTTAATATTGATTTGTTTCTGACGACCAATCGTGAGGACGCGCAGCAGGTTGCTGATGCTGATATCTGTGCTTGTGCGATATTAGATGCCACACCTGTCAATACTTATGAGCTTGATACTAAGCAGTTGCGTATTGCTTTTGACGGTGATGCAGTATTATTTGATGATTCAGGCGAACTACTTTATAAGCAAAAAGGGTTGCAGGCTTTTCATGACCGTGAAGCCCAAATGCGCGATTTACCGATAGAAAAAGGTCCTTATGCAGAGTTATTGATCAAGCTGTCAAAAATGCAAGAACGTCTACCAGCAAGCCTGCATTCTTGTCCGATGAAAATAGCCTTGGTGACGGCTCGCAATGCCCCAGCTGACTTGCGAGCTATCAAAACATTGCGTGATTGGGGCGTAGATATTGATATGGCATTTTTTTTGGGAGGGCTTGAGAAGACTTCGGTACTTAAAACATTTGCGCCGCATATTTTCTTTGATGATTCGGTCAAACATATTGATGCGGCTCGTAGCTTTGTCCCGACGGCATTGGTGCCTTATCATTCAACCTCGCTATTACATGCCAATAGTGTTTTAACGGTTGATAAAGATGCGTCATCGTTATCTTTTAAACCAGTAGAAAATACGACATTATCTGCCAGTCATTAACATGCTTTTAATAAGATAAAAAGGATATAACAGTAGATGAATTGGCAGCAATTGACGACACTTGTAATCGTACGCATCAAACAAGTATTTGGTTTATATGCTTTTGTTCTGCTGCCAATGTGGGTGATGTTTCTTCTTAATGACACTGTATTTTTTGGTCTATGGAATATTTTCGGTATCGTACCGCGAGCATTGGATATTGGCAGTATGATAGGGGTAGTTGCATCATGGACGATGCATGGCAATTTCTCCCATTTACTGGGGAATTCGCTGACACTGATGCAGATTTTGTTCTTGTTTGGCTTATTTGAAAATAATGCCTATCGTACCGTCATTAAGCTGATTGTTGCCGCAGGGCTTGTAACATGGGTTATTGGTTCACCGCTATCGATACATATCGGTGCCTCTGGGCTTTGTTTTGCGATGTTAGGTTATATGATAGGCGGCGCACTGTTCGCAAGGCGTTGGGGATATCTGCTTGCTTGCATCGTGATGGGTACGGGTTATTGGCTGACGATTAAACAAGGCTTGATACCGCAGCAGGGTATCTCATTTGCGGCACATTTTGGTGGACTATGCGCCGGCTTGTTGTTGGGCGCCAACTCTGAGCACGCTTATACGAGAGTAAGTAATCGCTATTAATTTCATTTTTAGGAAAATAGATTCAGACAGACTGTTCAATAAGATATAGAGTTATTCATAAATTATTGTGTAGAGGGCTCAATGACTGAGTTATTTTTTATTGATGCAAACATTAATATATAGTGGGTCACTTTTTTCTAAAGGTCGCCAAGCAGTCGTTTGTTTCACATGCTCATCGATACTCAGCTTACTGTCTTTTTCTTGTAGTACATAATCTGCACGGGCAGGGGCAGCACAGTCAATCACTTGTGGTACTTGCTGCACACTTCTGCGTCTTTCAAACAAATACAAATTGACCAAATATACTTCTGGGTTATCGGCGTTAGCACGAGCGTGTCCGCTATCAGCCGCTATAAAGCGTAACGTCTGTGGTTTAACGTAAGACCACGGGCGAAACCACGTACCTTCTTCAACTTTTTTGACAACATGAACACCTTCAGGGAGCTGTGCAACCTGTTGACCGAACCAGCTATATTCTTGGCTTATTTGAAAACCAAAGATACCGATGGCACCAAATAATGGAATAAGCCATCTTGGCGCTTTCTTACCTGCGAGCTTGCTGAGGTGAGTGATGACTAGTGCTATCCCAGCTAAACCAAACCCAGCCGCTATGGTAGCGATAAACTCAAAAAGCATGAGACTTTTCCTTAACGCAATCAGCGCATTTCATACCAATTATTAAAAATAAAACCACGTTTTCAACTTTTTTTAAGCGAATGTATTATGGCATTTATGATCATCTTTCTCATTATTTTTACTTTTAAAAGAGGTGAATAAAATAATCATGGTTGGATAAGCAGTGTTGAAAAATCACTCTATCACCAGATTGGGATAAAAAAATCACTCACAAGCAGCTGCTGCCTGTGAGTGATATATCATCGTAAAAAAGCATACGTCATTTGCACTTTACTTGGTAGCTTAGTGATCTACTGCAGCACCAGCACCACGTGGAGAACGTACACTTTCAACCAATTCTTGGATATGTGCTGGTGGTGGCGCAGTCGCATAAGAAACTGCGAATGCTACGATAAAGTTCAGCAATGCACCAATCACACCAAATGATAATGGTGAGATACCAAACAACCAGTACTCTTCAGTA
Source organism: Psychrobacter sp. (assembly GCF_035469765.1). Lineage (GTDB taxonomy): Bacteria > Pseudomonadota > Gammaproteobacteria > Pseudomonadales > Moraxellaceae > Psychrobacter. The sequence continues at coordinate 864 of NZ_DATIRM010000081.1, read as the reverse complement.
TCAGGGAAGTTTGCTGTACCCGTGATAAAGAACCAGCCTTTATAGATGAAGATATAAACTAAGATACTAATCAAACCTGTGAGCATACCAGCGATGGCGCCCAAGTTGTTAATACGTTTAGAGAAAATACCCATCATCAATGCAGGGAACAGTGAGGCACCGGCAATACCAAAGGCCAATGCAACGACCTGTGCAGCAAATCCTGGTGGATTAATACCTAAGTAGGTAGCAACCACAAGCGCAATAGCCATCGTGATACGTGCGACTTTTAGCTCGCCTGCATCACTAATATTTGGATTAAGGTTACGCTTGATCAAGTCATGACTGATCGCTGATGAGATTGCGAGTAGTAGACCAGCTGCTGTAGATAGCGCTGCTGCCAAACCACCTGCGGCGATAAGACCAATAACCCAACCTGGTAGCTGTGCGATTTCTGGGTTAGCCAATACTAAGATATCAGCGTTGACGTCAAGCTCGTTACCTGCCCAGCCTCTATCAACAAACACACCATCACGCCCTAAAGCATGCTCAGCTTTTGCTTTTTCAACGGCCGTCGTTGCTGCTGCAACATCACCGCCGTCAGTCGTTGCCGCAGCCAATGCTAGCTCTGCTGCGCCAAGTCCATTATCATTATAGAACTGGATGCGACCGTCGTTATTTAGGTCGTTATATTTAATAAGACCGGTTTCTCCCCATGTTTTCATCCAATCTGGACGTTGATCATATTCGAGAGCAGGAGCGTCAACACCTTGTGGATAAACAGTATTGATTAGATTTAGACGCGCCATTGCACCTACTGCTGGCGCAGTGAAGTATAGTAGCGCGATAAATACCAACGTCCAACCAGCTGTCCAACGCGCATCT
>NZ_DATIRM010000080.1:0-5101 GCF_035469765.1 Psychrobacter sp. | reverse complement strand
TTGAAGATAAAACCACAGTAGAAATGGCAAATAACACTCTATCATAAAGGCAAAGTTATGATTCGTTTACATCATCTCAATCAATCACGCTCCTTGCGTACTTTATGGCTCTTAGAAGAGCTAGGTGTTCCTTATGAGATCGTCAGTCATCAGCGTGATGCCAAGACTCATTTAGCACCAGACTCTCTAAAGGCAGTACATCCACTCGGTAAGTCTCCGGTTATCGAGATGGATGGACAAATCTATGCTGAGTCAGGTGCCATTACTGAGTTATTGATTGAACGATTTGCGCCAGAGCGTCTGCGCCCTGCGACAGACAGTTCGGACTATGGCCATTATCTGCAGTGGATTGATTTTGCAGAAAGCTCACTCATGTTGCCATTAATGCTTGAGCTATTTACCAACAAAGCAGGCATTGATGACAATGCGTTTTTGAACGGTTACATCGAGACAGAAAAAACCAGATTATTCAAGTATCTGGATGCCTCGGTTGAAGGCCAATCGTTTATTGTAGGTGATCAATTGAGCGGTGCTGACTTTATGCTGTCATTTGATTTGATCATACTAGCCAAGCGTCAAAAACTCGAAGCTTATCCGCATATTAAACAATATGCTGAAAAGTTAGCCAGTCTTGATAGCTATCAGCGCGCTATGCATTTAGAAGCAGAATATGATGAATCAATTTAATATCTGATATTAACTAATGCTACGTACTAACTGATCGGCCAATTGTTTGATATACAAAAACAGCTCTTTATAGAGCTGTTTTTTTTATGAGTCCTTTACTTTAATAATCACGTCATATGAAAAAGCCACTCTAAATACCTATATAACTGGATCTAGAGTGGCTTTAATCTATCTTTAAAATAATCTAACTGTTATGGTAATAGACGTTTGGTTGTCCAACTTGCTGTGCCATCATTATGATCGCTAGCTTGCGTATACACGATTCGATCATGCATCCGATTGGTGCGACCTTGCCAAAACTCAATCTCATTGATAGTAATCTCGTAACCACCCCAAAACTCTGGCGTCGGTACGGCTGCGCCTTCTGGATAATCTGTTTGCAACTGCTCAAACGTCTGCTCCATCATATCGCGGCTAGCAACTTCACCGCTTTGTGGTTGGCTAACCCACGCACCTACTTGGCTATCGTGCGGACGTTTTCGGAAATAAGCCGCAGATTTATCAGCATCAATTTTAGCAATACTACCGCTGATACGAATCTGACGCTCAAGCTTATGCCAAAAAAACAGCGCTTCTGCATTGGGGTTTTCAGCGATGTCTTGCCCCTTGGCACTTTCGTAATTGGTATAAAAAACAATACCTTGATCCGTAGTTTCACGCAAAAGAACAATACGCACGCTTGGTTTATTATCCGCTCCGCAAGTCGCTAGACTCATCGCATAAGGCTCTTGCACTTGCGCCTCTATTGCCTCATGCATCCAAGCCTTTAGCAGCTCAAACGGCGATGTTGGTACTGACTGTTGGTCAAGCTGACCTTTTTCATACGACAAACGCTGATCGGTAAAGTCCATACTCATGATTGTCCCTTATTTTAGTATATTTTTATTAAAGAATATTAACCTAGTATAGCTTTGATTTTATCTGCCAAATCATTCGCCATCACATCACACTCTATCTCATCATCTGACTCAACCATAACTCGAATCATCGGTTCTGTACCCGATTGGCGAATAAGCAAGCGACCACGGCCCTCTAGAGTAGCACGTGCTTTATCAAAAGCGGCAACCAGTTCTTCATATTCAAACGGATCTTGCATTTGAGACAAGCGCACATTGACCAGTTTTTGTGGCAATACTTCAAACCCTTCGATCAAATCGCTTAGCGCTTTACCTCTTGCTTGCATGACTGCAAGTATCTGCAAACTTGCGATAATAGCATCGCCAGTTCGGCTTTTATCCAAGCATAAAATATGACCTGATGGCTCACCGCCCAATATCCAACCGTTTGCTTCAAGCTCTTGCATCACATAGCGATCGCCTACTTTTGCGCGAGTAAATGCAATATCAGCCGCTTTTAGTGCTAACTCTAAACCCATATTACTCATCAACGTGCCAACGACACCTGTTGCCTTTTTTTGACCTTGGGTAGCAAGCACATACAAGATGCCATCACCATCGACCAACTTACCGGCTTCATCAACCATGACAATACGGTCGCCATCACCATCTAAGCCAATACCCACATCGGCTTCGTATTTGAGCACCGCTGCCTGTAAACTTTCCGGATGGGTCGAACCGCAATGTGCATTGATATTAATGCCATCAGGCTTATTATTAATAGCGATAACATTAGCGCCTAGCTCACGCATGACACGAGGCGCTACACTATAGCCTGCACCATTTGCACAGTCGACGACCACAGTCAGATGATCTAAATCATATTGATAAGGAAAGCTGCCTTTACAGAATTCAATATAGCGCCCTTTTGCATCATCAATACGATGATTTTTACCCAATTGCGCGGGGTCAAGAATAGGCATCAGAGTATCATTACTGCCCGTAGCAGCCATGATGGCGTCTAACTTATCATTGATGGCATTTTGCATCTCATCGGTCAGTTTTTTACCATCACCTGAAAAGAATTTGATGCCGTTATCAAAATAGGGATTATGAGAGGCTGAAATAACCACACCTGCATCAGCATTGAAGCTACGCGTTAAATGGGCTATAGCAGGCGTCGGTAACGGTCCAAGCATATGTACATCCACACCCGCAGCGTTAAAGCCTGCTTGCAATGCGCCTTCAATCACATAGCCTGACAACCGCGTGTCTTTACCAATCACAACGCTTGGCTTACGCGCCGCATTTTGATTGTTTTCTATCAAAACCAAACCTGTGACATAACCCAACTTTAAGATAAAGTCTGGCGTAATTGGCAGCTCACCAAATTTACCGCGAATACCATCAGTGCCAAAGTAGCTCATTATTATTTTTCCTTAAATCTAAAAGTAAAAGACCAGACGCGGACGTAAGCTAAGTGGGTTTGATAACTCGCTCTGGTAATATAAGCCGTTATCACCTATTATTAGAATAATCTATTATGGTATTTTACAAAAAAACAGCCAACAATAACAAGGCATCGTTGGCTGTTTGTATTTTGATGTCACTTAACGCGATCAAACTGACTGTAATCGCATCTTACAGCGTCAAAAATACCATTAATCAACTCGATAGTTAGGCGCTTCTTTAGTAATCTGTACATCGTGGACATGAGATTCTTTCATGCCTGCTGAAGTCACTTTGATAAATTGCGGTTTGCTACGCATCTCTTCAATCGTGGCACAGCCTGTATAACCCATAGATGAACGCAGACCACCTACCAGTTGATTGACGATACCAGCGACTGGACCTTTATAAGGTACGCGACCTTCGATACCTTCTGGCACCAATTTTTCCACACCATCTTTGGCATCTTGGAAGTAGCGATCTGAAGAGCCGTTTTGACCTGACATCGCGCCTAAGCTACCCATACCGCGATAGGCTTTATAATAGCGACCTTGGAACAACTCAACTTCACCTGGCGCCTCTTCCGTACCTGCCATAAGTGAACCAACCATTATGCATGATGCACCAGCAGCAATGGCTTTTGCCATATCACCTGAGTAGCGAATACCACCATCAGCAATCAATGGAATACTGTCTTGCAAAGCGCTTGCCACACTATCAATCGCCGAGATTTGTGGCACACCGATACCAGCGATAATACGCGTGGTACAGATAGATCCTGGACCAATACCGACTTTTACCGCATCCGCACCAGCATCACGTAAGGCTTTTGCAGCATCGCCTGTCGCGATGTTACCGCCAATCACTTGTACATGTGGGAAATGTTTTTTAATCCAAGATACTTTATCAATCACGCCTCTTGAATGGCCATGTGCAGTATCAACAACAATAATATCAACGTCAGCGGCAATCAATGCTTCAACGCGTGCTTGGGTATCAGCGCCAGTACCAACTGCTGCGCCAACGCGCAAGCGACCTTGGTCATCTTTACAAGCATTTGGATTGTTTTCTGCTTTGGTAAAGTCATTGACCGTAATCAGACCACGCAAACGGAAATCATCATTGATCACAATAACTTTTTCGATACGGTGCTCATGTAGCAGTCTTTTAATGTTTTCATTGCTCTCACCTTCTTTAACGGTGACGAGCTGCTCTTTTGGCGTCATGATATGGCTGACAGGCAATGATAGATTGGTTTCAAAGCGCCAGTCACGATGAGTGACGATACCGACTACTTTATCGGTACCCTTCTCAACTACGGGCACACCTGAGATATTATTGTCTTGGGTCAGTCTTAATAACTCACCGATGGTCATCTCTGGATGCACAGTAATAGGATCAACTACCGTACCGGCTTCGAATTTTTTGACGCGGCGTACTTGCATCGCCTGCTTATCGATATCCATGCTCTTATGCAAGATACCTAAACCACCAAGCTGTGCCATGGTAATGGCCATCTCAGACTCAGTGACTGTATCCATAGCAGCAGAGATTAGCGGTAAATTTAGCGTAATACTTTTTGTTAGGCGGGTCGTTAGATTAGCAGCTTTTGGTAGAATTTCAGAATAAGCTGGCAATAATAAAACGTCATCAAAGGTTAAGGCTTCATCGACAATTCGCAACATACAGACCCCTAGTGGTGGTTATTTTGATGGATGGGATTTTTGCATTAAAACAATCAACCAAGATTACCGATATGACTGTATGACTCTCAAGTCTTATATCACAAAAACTTAGAACCATAGAGCGTTAGATAACAATCAATGAGCCAGCTCAATAAAACACTCAAAAATTGCAATTTTTTTATCAGTGGTAAGTTTGCGCAAACATAGCGCCGCCCTACTCTTAATTGCTCATTTATCCCTTAAAAATAACGCCATATTATAACAAATATGCATGCACATCGCATGATATATTTGTCAGATTATTTTATATGCTGTATCACAGATATAAAAAAGCCAGATAATCTAGTATCTGGCTTCTCATAAAATCTCAACCACTAATAGTAAGAAAACATTATTCTATCTATTTAAAAAGTAGTATTTAAGCCTATTTGTAGGCCTTGACTA
>NZ_DATIRM010000079.1:0-7266 GCF_035469765.1 Psychrobacter sp. | reverse complement strand
GGAAGCTTAAAATACCTAATATATCTAGGAGCAAACCCTCAGGTCATATCAAAAATTCTGAGTTAATAAAAGCGATTATCAAAAATACTCGTAACTATAGTCAGGGAAAAGCAATGTCGATACATAACGTACTGCTGGTATAAATTTTTTGCAGCCTCTGTCTGCGTAAGCACAGCAAGCAAGAAAAATTGATATCAGCAGTACGTTATGTATCGATATTGCTTTTCCCTGACTATAGTTACGAGTATTTTTGATAATCGCTTTTATTAGCTCAGAATTTTTGATATAACCTGAGGGGTTGCTCCTTGATATATTAGGTATTTTAAGCTTCCTTGGCATTCTGTTATGCTAGCGGTATATTAGTCCGCTACTGATATGTTTTATCCCTTTACCAACTTTTATAATCTATGACCTACTATCCGTCATTTATTTTTGGGAAACGCTATTTTATGACCAGCTCCAGCCTGATTTTGTTTAACAAACCTTACGGAGTGCAAAGCCAATTCCGTGATGACAGCAATAATGACCATACCACCTTATCAGAATATATTACTGACAAATCGGTTCGAGTCGCTGGTCGGCTTGATGCCACCTCAGAGGGGCTGCTGATCTTGACCAGTGATGGACGTATCAACAAAGCCATCACGCAGCCGCCATCTGCCAAGGGTTTTGCACAAAACAAACAAAAACAAGGCAAGACGTACTTGGTGCAAGTAGAAGGCGTGGTCACTACGGCACAATTAAAACAGCTGGCAAATGGCGTGATATTAAAAGATGGTAAGACATTGCCCGCCTCTGCAGCATTGGTCGATGAAGCCAACCTACCTATCAAATTATGGCAGCGCGATCCGCCCATTCGTGAGCGTAAAAATATCCCAACGTCATGGCTGATGCTCACTATTTATGAGGGTAAAAATCGCCAAGTAAGGCGCATGACCGCGCATGTAGGTCTGCCTTGTTTACGCTTGATACGCTGGTCAGTAGCAGGGTTTGAACTTGGAGAACTGGGAGTTGGCGAGTTTGTACACATTCATCTAAATAGTGAGCAATGCCGCAAACTTGGCGTCATAGGTTAGCTATCATGATACCTAAGTAAAGCTGTACTTAAGATAGCTTTACTTATTTAAGCTCATTATATTACGACACCTTAAACATAGCGTCTCGAAACAGTAAGGTTTATCTGTTACCATTAAAACTGGTGCTAGATATAAGTCGCGCACTGTTTCTAATTAGTTATTTATTTAATTTATAATGAGGGTATGTCATGACTGTTTTACATCGTTTTGCCTTATTTGCTAGTAGCGTTTCTGCTGCCCTATTACTCAGCGCTTGTCAGCCAAAAGCGAATGATAGTGAGGTAAATGCAGTACAAGATGATGTACCAGTCACAACAGAGCAACCTGAAAGCCATGATGAGATAGATGCTCATGCAGGTCATGACATGATGAATGCTGACACTGCGGCAGATGGAACACTGATGACAGACATCCTCAAAGATTATACGAAGTCGATGACTGACATGAATAATGAGATGATGATGGTTATGGCCTATAACGATCCTGATACCGCCTTTGCTAAAGGCATGCTTGGGCATCATCGCGGCGCAGTAGATATGGCAAAAATACAGCTCAAATACGGTACCGATGAGACGATGCGTCAACTTGCACAAGACATCATTGACTCACAACAGCTTGAAATCGATATCATGAATAAATGGCTTGCCAGCCACCCAGATTCGCCCAAACCTAAGCCCAATACCGAAGCGATGCAACAAGCCTATGCTAAAGGTATGGACGCTATGCATGCAGATATGATGGCTGGTATTTCAGATCCTTTACCAGATATGGCGTTTGCGCGTGGTATGCTGCCGCATCATCGCGGCGCGGTGGATATGGCGAAAGTACAGCTCCAATATGGTACTGACAAAGAGATGCTTAAATTGGCACAAGATATCATCGATGCCCAGCAGCCTGAGATTGAGCTTATGCAAGACTGGATTACGAGAACATCATCGGCTGAAGCTGCAAGCAATGCTGTTGATAAAGAAAATTCTGCAAACGCTAAAGAATCCGTAGAGATTGATAAAACCACAAAACCTAATGCTTAAATTTTAAGCGCACAACATAAAGCCCATACTAAGTATTATTGTTTAGTATGGGCTTTTTAATAATTAATAGTTTTATAACAGTCACTATTTTTGCAGAGCACTCATCTACGTGTGATAGCCAAATCACTATTACTGAGTGTGCCCCATTACATCCAACCAAGCGCTCTCTGTTTTTAAGTTATTTATCTTACCTTCACGATCTTCATTAGTCCTCGCCAGACGCAAGCTAATGCTATGTGGAAATACTTGATCCGAACCATAAATATCGTCTGTATCAACTTTCGGTACGACCTTGACCGTCATCAGCTCATCACGGCGAAACAGATGGCACTCAACATCGTGCGATGCCTGAGTAAAAGCTGCCAGTTGCTTATTATCTGCTTTAATACCGTCAATGGCGATAATGACATCATGTGCTGAGAGTCCTGCTTTGGCAGCTGCGCTATCACGCGTTACCCGATTAACCTTAAGTCCAGCTGGCGTTTCGGTGCACCTCATACCCCACGGCACATGCTTGTCAGCGGTTTCTTTATTATTGGTATAAAACTGAACGCCGTTAGCAGCCAGCAGTTTCTCAATTGGTAATTCTTCGACGCCATTAACATAGCAGCGCTCAAACTCTTCCCAATCCGCTATTGGCATAAACTGCCTGATTACTGCACCCATATCGGCACTACTGATACCGATGCGCTGATTATCATTTTGCTTCGCTTGTTTATAAAAAGCTTTGACCACATCAAATAAACGATAACGTCCCGCGCTCTTTTCTAGTAGCGTTAAATCTAAACATAACGCCACCAAAGCGCCTTTATTGTAGTAGCTGATACCAGCATTGCCAGTATTTTCATCGTTGCGGTATAGCTTAATCCACGCATCAAAGCTCGATTCAGCAACGCTTTGCTGCGCGCGACCCGGCGTTTGATAATAGCGATTAATTTGTTCTGCCAATAACTTCAGATAGTTTACCTTATCAATAACCCCTGATGCTTGCAGCATAAAATCATCAATATAAGAGGTAAAGCCTTCAAATACCCAAAGCAAAGGTGTAAAGGCTTCGTGACGCAAATCTACCGCTAACATCACATCGGGACGCACCGTTTTAACCCACCACGCATGAAAATACTCATGGCTGCACAAACCTAAAAACCGCTGATAATCACTGCTTGGTACTGCTGGCTCATTGATACGAGGTAAATCACGGCGCGGGGTAATCAGACTGGTCGAATTGATGTGCTCCAAACCGCCATAGTCTTGCCCGCTGGCATAGGTCATAAAAGTATAATCCTCAAACGGCGCGTCACCCAACCAGTTGAGATAGGTCTGACAAATCTGAGTGAGGTCTTGCTGCAATCGCCCCATATTGGCATTATGCTTACCGGTGAGAAAAAATTGATGGCTCAGCGTTTGGTGCTGACTGTCGTGAATGATAAAATTAAACTTCTCTTGTATTGCAATCTCAAACGGATAATCAATCAGTTCATGATAGCTGTCCGCTTGCACACTATATAAATCTTGCTCATCGCTTTGTAAATGCGTGGCTTTAAGTCCACATGCTAACAATACTTTTTCCTTATTTTTATTGACAAAAAAGGCTTCTGGTACCATCAAATTTACTTGGGCTGGTGATTGCTCTTGCCCATCAACCGCCAATGCCAAAGAAGTAAAGTTGCCGTACAAGCGCTGCTGATCGACATAAGCTGTGCGCACCGATAAATCATAACAATATACTTCGTAATATACGTTTATCGTTTGCCCTGCTTTTGCTTGTAGCAATTGCCACGTATGCTTGTCTATTTTTTGCGCGCGATAACGCTTAGGATTTTTATTATTCGCAATCTGGCTATCCGATAGCGCTCCATCCACTACATCATAATGTACGGCAGTAATATTTCGAGCAAATTCACGGATCAAATAACTGCCCGGTATCCATGCTGGCAACCATAAGCTTGGTGAGTCTTTATCTGCCGTAAACTTAAGCGTAACATCAACCAGATGTTCTAAAAAACGCTCAAAGTCGAATTGGTAGTTAATATTAGATGGCTGATTATCGGCAGCATGAGAGATAGAAGTCATATTTTTTATCCTTATAGTTATTGCTATGGTAGAAGTCATTGCTCAAAAACGCAACTGGAGAACCTAGAACCAGCAACACAGTATTTGGTAAATTGGCTAGAAATACTGATTATTCTGCTCAATTACACGATTAATTGGCATTTTTTGTTGTTTTAACCTTGAAAGTGATGGGAGTTATCGCAATTAAAGAGGCTAACTGCTAAAGTTACCCTAATAAACTGATGATAATTAACTGATGACGTGGCTATTTGGCTGGCTGATTGGCTTTTTTAGGTTTATTGCAACTGTATTTAATTTTTAATATCAATATATTTAGGATAATTTATGACTACTATCGCAAAAGACACTGCCGTCAAGTTTAACTACACGCTAAAAGACGACGAAGGTAATATCCTTGACCAGTCTCCAGAAGGTCAACCACTTGCTTATTTGCATGGTCACAGCAATATCATCCCAGGTCTAGAGCAACAACTAGAAGGCAAATCTGCTGGCGAAAGAGTCAATGCTGTTGTTGAGCCTGCTGATGGTTACGGTGAGTATCAAGAACAAGCGGTACAACATGTACCACGTGATAACTTCCAAGGCGTTGAAGATATTCAGCCTGGTATGCAGTTTCAGTCAGAAGCTGGTGGTCAAGTAATGCTAGTTACTGTGACTGCTGTTAGTGACAAAGAAGTAACTGTTGATGCAAACCATCCACTAGCTGGCAAGCGTTTGACTTTTGATGTTGAGATCCAAGAAGTACGTGCGGCTACTGAAGATGAACTAAACCACGGTCATGTACATGGCGCAGGTGGCGTTGAGCACTAATCACTGATTGATTATCGTGTTAGATGCTTATATGTATGTATACATAGCCAATCAGCGATTTATCACATTATTGATTGCAAAAGGTCAGTAGGTTTTCCTACTGACCTTTCTTATGGGCGAATTTAAAGGTTTTTATCCATACTTGTTTTAGATTAATACCTTTTAGATACTACAAAGCTCAGACGTAACAAAGCCGCATAACGACTAGCATTATGCGGCTTTTATTACCAACCATCCATGTTACTGTCATTCAATACTTAATCCCGAAGTATTTTATAACGGTCGAGCATCCAGCCCTATCATCCCTAATCAGCAAACTACCTATCCCTTATGCGACTTTCTAGATACCAATCCCTAGTATCTCTGAACCTTTTCGTTCAATCGTGCCGTGGATGTATAATCGCAGATTGACCTACAGTAAGTAAGAGGTCTAAACGTCAATGCATGTAAGCATATGCTTACATGCATTTTTCTAGGGTTTGGGTAGCTGCAGGAATACTGGTTTATAGCGCTTTTTTATAGCTTTTCTTCAGGACTGCTTAGCTTTGTTGGCTCAGTACTCAGCATAATATAAGCCGCTTCATTGATAAAGGCTTCATCTTCTGGTAACTCTGGGCGCTCAGCAGCCTTCATCTGACTGCGCTCTTCAAACTTAGCATCCATTGCCGCTTGATAAGTATTCCAGTTGGCATAAGGACGCTCACCCGATGCAATCTGACGTTTATTTTCAGCCTCTAATGAGCTTTTTTCTATCAGCTGCATTTTGGCACGGCGTTTATTGATATCTAGCGCAATAGGTTTTTTCTCATCTTCCATATTACGAATATCATTGAGTGTCGATAAATAAACAAACTGCGGATTTTGTTGCTGACGAATTTTCGATTGTTGGTTTAGCGTCGCCAAGGTATTCGAAGTAAACTTTCCTTCAGGCTTGTATGGCGAAGTCTTGATCGTATCCCATGGCAGAGCTTTCTTCTGCGCGCGCTCGCCAAAGGTTGCATCATCATAGATATTGACCAATTCAACATCAGGCACGACACCTTTATTTTGCGTACTGCCACCGGTGATACGATAGAATTTACGCTGCGTTAACGTCGCTGAGCCAAGCGCCAAGCTGTCTAACTGGATCTGTGCTGAACCTTTACCTGTAGTGGTACTACCAACCACTAACCCGCGTCCATAGTCTTGAATAGCAGCAGCAAAAATCTCACTGGCAGACGCAGACGCTAGGTTGGTCAAAACAACTACCTTACCATCATACAGCTGCTCACCACCGTCATCATCACGGTAGACTTGGATATTGCCGCGATTGTCACGAATCTGTACCAGTGGTCCACTCTTAATAAAGAAGCCAAGCATCTTGGCAACTTCATCCAGCGAGCCACCGGGGTTATTACGTAAATCGACTACTAAGCCGTCGATGTTTTCTTTATTGAGCTCTTTTAGTGCTTTTTCAGTATCAATACTGACACTACGATAATCCTCACCGTTACGGCGAGCGCGGTAGTTTAGATAAAAGCTTGGGATTTCAAGGACACCGATACGTTTCGGGGTTTTATCAATATTTGGACGCTGAACTTCAACCACACGCTGAGTGACGCCCGATTCTTCTTGCTGAATAATGTCACGAACCACGGTCACATTACGGGCGCTGGCATCAGGGGTATTGGGTTGACGCACTTTAATGGTCACCGATGTACCGCGTTTACCTCGAATCAGACTGACAATTTCACGCGTTGACCAACCGACCACGTCAGTCATGGTCTCGCCGTCTGTAGCAATACCAATAATTAAGTCATTAGGTTTGATTTGACCCGATTTTGCCGCAGGACCACCATCGACTAAAGTCACAATGCGCGTATAGTCTGGGTTTTTGCGGTCAGGACGGATAGATACCCCAATGCCTTCTAATTGTAAGCTAGATTGGATTTGTAGCTCGTTGGCTTGAATCGGCGCATAATAATTACTGTGCGGATCGTAGGTCAGCATCGCCGTGTTTAAGATGGTTTCCATAATCTCATCATCTTTTAAACGGGTAAACTGCTCTTGCTGCCGTGATAAACGATTAAGCAAAATCTCACTAGGTGTGCGCTTATCATTACGGACTAAATCTTGACCGCGCGTGATATCTGGATTGTCTAAAAAGACTTTTTCTTTTGCCTTCTCATCTTCCTGACCCAAAGTAATACTCATCAACTGAAACTTCAACTGACTTGTCCAATAGTCACGCTGCTCTTTTTTGGTCTTAAAGTGATTGAGCTTTTCGCGATCTAGAA
>NZ_DATIRM010000078.1:0-8325 GCF_035469765.1 Psychrobacter sp. | reverse complement strand
CAAAAAGGCATGTTCAACTTAACAACGCCTAAAGTGCCAAAGGCTCGCGCCCGCAAGCCAAAAGCTGACCATAAAAAGCCGACGCAAGCTGAAAAACTAGAGTCAGATAATTCAGATAGCGAAAGCTAATCGTAAGTCACCCTGTCTAAAAAGCAAAAGCCCCAAAGTTGTCAGCAACTTTGGGGCTTTTTTAGGTCTAAAGTATAGCTATTTATATGCAATATGACTGTCAAGCCTATCGTTTATGACGGCATTTTCAACATTGAGAAGCGTTAATGTGCAGAAGAACCATTTTTACCGCGCATTTTACCAACGATAGTGAAAATGGCAACGACAGCAGCACCGACGATAAAGCCGACTATGGCATTCAACAACATAGTGGTCGCACTCTCAAAGATTCCGGTTAGATAAGCTAAGTCTTCTACTCCCTGATATAAAAAACTGATACCATGAACTAAAATACCACCGCCGACTAAAAACATGGCTAACGTGCCAGCGATAGATAAAAACTTCATCAGCTTTGGTGCAGCAGCCAACATAAACTCGCCAAGCTTACGCTTACCATTACCTGCATCTGAATTCTCGATCAGATGAAGTCCTGCATCGTCAATTTTTACGATACCCGCCACTAAACCATAAATACCAATGGTCACTACAATAGCAACAATAGACAGTACAACGGCTTTTTCTAAAATACCTGCTCCAATTGCGGTGACAGCGCCTAAAGAGATAACCAAAATTTCAGCTGATAAAATGAAGTCAGTACGAACGGCACCTTTAATCTTCTCTTTTTCGAACGCCACCAGATCGACACTTTCATCGGCATTTGCGGCACGTCGTGCTTCATGCTCTTCATCATGAGGTAGTAAGGTTGGCCAAAACTTATGAATAACCTTTTCAGCACCTTCGTAACTTAAATATAGACCGCCCACCATTAGTAGAGGCGTGATTAGCCAAGGTATAAAATAACTGATTAGTAGTGCAGCAGGCACTAAGATGAGCTTATTGACAAAGGAGCCTTTGGCAACTGCCCAGATAACAGGCAGCTCACGGTTTGGCTTGACACCGGTTACTTGATTGGCATTCAATGCTAAATCATCGCCCACCAAAGCCGCTGTCTTTTTAGCCGCGACCTTGGTCATGACAGAAACGTCATCAAGCAATAGGCTTATGTCATCAAGCAATAATAATAAACTGCCACCTGCCATATTCATTCCTTAGTGTAAATTCGTTTAAATAAATGGTTCTAAAATGACTGATATAAAAGATTTCATATCAAGTGTTATAAGAATGGTACTGTCAGCAGCAGCTTACCTAGACGAAAGCCGATGTTAAATAGCACAAATGTATTTTATTTATACTTTCTTAACCAATCGATACAAATTGTGTGTTTAATAAAGCCGACCTATACCCTTTAGCGGTTATTTATAAAAATATGCTAATATGGGGAGATTTTCTACTTGTCTTTTGTTATCAATAAACTATAGACAGTCATTCGAATTTATCACCTTTTTTTGATATCAAAATCTTGATTAGGCCTGACCGCCTAAAGGAAACATCCTATGTTCTTAGCCCCTTTTTCTACAACCAAGATCAACCGTGATAAATTCTCTCGCAGTCCTCTTGCCCGCGTTATGAGTGCAGCTTTACTGGTTATCGTTGCGGCTAGCTGCTCCAATAATGCCGCAGATGCGACTAGCAATACAGACCTTGTTAATAGCGCCAAAGCCAATACCAGTAATACTACGGTCTCTAAGGACAGCGATGATAAGGTAGTGAAGTCTTTGCAAGCCAATTTAAAGGCCTCTGGTATTGAAGATACTATCCTCTCAGCTGTACCAACGGATATGGCTGATATTTATTGGGTCACCGCTGCAGGGCTGCCTTCTTTTTTTACAGATAAGGCAGGCAAGCATATTATTCAAGGGCAAATTATTGCTGTTGGCGCAAAAGCCCCTGTAGATATCAGCGGTGCTTTGGTCGCTCGTACGGCTCAAGATGCACTAAAAGCCGTCGACAAAAAAGACATGGTCATCTATCCCGCCAAAGGCGCTACAAAATCTGTGGTCTATATCTTTACCGATGCCGATTGTCCTTACTGCACCAAACTCCATGAAGAAATGAGTGACATCAATGCGCGTGGTATTGAGGTACGTTATTTGGCATGGCCACGTAGTGAAGGCAGTATTCCAAAGATGGAAGCCATCTGGTGTAGCGAAGACCGCAAGGCGGCAATGGATCAAGCAAAAATGGGCGCCAATATACAAGCACCTAGCTGTAATAGCCCCGTCCAAGCGCAAATAGATCTAGGCATGGCACTGGGTGTACGTGGTACCCCCGCTATCTTTACCGAATCTGGACAGCAAGTAGGCGGCTATTTACCTGCGGCACAATTAGCAGAAGCAATTGGCGCTAACTAAAGACGGTCATATGATTTGCGTACTTCTGATATCTATGACGGTGGCGACATTGTGTAGACGTCACAACTGCTTATCGGTATGATAGGATAAAGCGCTAGGCAAGCTTAGCCGTATAGCTTCTATATAAGCGCTTCTTTATGTTAGGGATTCTTGTAGTTTCAAGACCTTTTATAACCGCGTTTTTTATCCCACTACTTAATCTCTTGAGGATCCTGTGAGCAAATCCATCAAACTAGCGATACTTGGTTTAGGCACCGTCGGAACGGGTGTGGTCAATCTAATCAATGATAATTTAGATGAACTAAAACGTCGTAGCGGACGCGATATTGTGATTACCGAAGTTGGTATCCGTCGTCAGCGTGATGATATTGATTCTAATATTATGCAAAACAGTGATTTGATGGCAACCGCTGCCAGTGACAATGTCGATATTGTTATCGAATTGATTGGCGGTACGACCCTTGCCAAAGACGTCATTATGCACGCTATCAAAAACGGCAAACATGTTGTGACAGCCAATAAAGCATTACTGGCTGAGCATGGCAATGAGATTTTTGCTTTTGCTGAGCAGCATAACGTTCATGTCGCCTATGAAGCAGCCGTAGCAGGCGGTATTCCGATTATTAAAGTCATGCGTGAAGGTCTAGCTGCCAATAAAATCGATTGGCTGGCAGGCATCATTAATGGTACGGGCAACTTTATCATGACGGAAATGCGTGACAAAGGTCGCCCATTTGCTGATGTATTGAGTGAGGCGCAAGCCCTCGGCTATGCTGAAGCTGACCCTAGCTTTGATGTTGAAGGCATTGATGCTGCGCACAAGCTGGCGCTACTTGCCTCTATCGCCTTTGGTATTCCATTACAGTTTAACAAGGTTTACTGTGAAGGTATTACCGGTATTACTTTGCAGGATGTCAATTACGCTGAAGAGCTTGGCTATCGTATCAAGCACTTGGGCTTTGCTGTTCGCCGTGCAGGAAATGGCAGTGGGGACGACAGCGCTGGTATTGAACTGCGTGTACACCCAACGTTGATTCCACAAAACGCCCTACTTGCCAATGTTAATGGCGTAAAAAATGCCGTATTAGTGAATTCTCACCCTCTCGGTCAAACGCTATATTGTGGCGATGGTGCGGGGGCTGGCGCAACGGCTTCTGCGGTGATGGCAGATGTGATGGATTTAGTGCGTGTCTTAGGATGTAAAGATGCTGACCAACAAAACAGCTATGGTCATCATGTACCACACTTAGCTTTTATCCCTGAAAAATTGTCAGATACGCCGATATTACGTGCTGAGCAAATGATTACCGGATATTATTTACGCGTGCATGCGTACGATAGTCCTGGAGTATTGGCAGATATCACCCGCATCTTAAGTGATGCCGGTATCAATATCGATGCTATTTTGCAAAAACCTGCGCATAAGCTTGGGCAAGTGCCGGTGATTATCCTAACGCTACCGGTGGTTGAGAGTCAGATGAATCTTGCCATCGAAAAAATTGAGAAGTTAGATACCATCACTGATAAAGTAGTACGCATACGCTTAGATGAGCTGGCGTAAATAATGAACACAAAAACAGCACGTGTGCGCTTTACCAGACAGTGGCTTCGAAAAATGTATCCCGGCAGTCAGGTATTCTTGTTAAACTGAATCGACGATATAACTTGATATAATTTGATATGACCTGATATAACTTGATATAGCTTATTCACTGCTAAATTTTTGCTTAAAACATACAAGAAAGGAAAAACAACGATGTCAAACGATGCAATTGTAATCTTAAACGGCGCTCGCACCCCAATGGGCGGCTTCCAAGGCGCACTGACAGATATAAGCGCCACCGATTTAGGCGCAGCAGCTATAAAAGCAGCTGTTGAGCGTTCAGGCGTTAATGTTGATAATATTGATGAAGTTATTATGGGTTGTATCTTAACCGCAGGTTTGGGTCAAGGTCCTGCGCGTCAAGCCATGCGCAAAGCAGGCTTGTCTGATGCAACGGGCGCCGTTACGATCAATAAGCTATGTGGCTCAGGTTTAAAAGCAGTCATGCAAGCTCATGACGGTATCAAAGCCGGCAGCTTTAAGGTTGCCGTTGCTGGTGGTATGGAATCGATGACTAATGCGCCTTATATCATGCCAGGTTCACGTGGTGGCTATCGCATGGGACATAAAGAAGTCAAAGATCATATGTTCTTAGACGGTCTAGAAGATGCTGAGACTGGCAAGCTAATGGGCATGTTCGCTCAAGAAGTGGCGGATGAAAAAGGCTATACGCGTGAGCAAATGGATGATTTTGCTATTGAGTCGTTAAACCGTGCGCTTACCGCTATCAAAGATGGTCATTTCGAAGATGAGATTACACCAGTAACGTTTAATACTCGTAAAGGCGAGCAAACCGTTGATACTGATGAGCAGCCTGCTCTTGCTAATGCTGAGCGCATCCCTACTTTACGTCCTGCCTTTGCAAAAGACGGTACCATCACAGCGGCAAATGCCAGCTCTATCTCAGACGGCGCTGCAGCTGTTGTATTGATGAAAGAGTCACAAGCCAAAGAAGAAGGTTTAGGTTATCAGGCGCGTATCATTGCGACTGCCTCTAACTCTCGTCATCCAAGCGAGTTTACCATTGCCCCTGTTGGTGCGATTGAAAAAGTATTAGCAAGTGCTGGCTGGTCAGTAGCCGATGTTGATTTGTGGGAAATTAACGAAGCATTTGCCATGGTTACTATGGCGGCGATGGATGAGCTAAACATCGAACATGCTAAAGTGAACATTGAAGGTGGTGCTTGTGCCCTTGGTCATCCAGTAGGTTGTTCAGGTGCTCGTATCTTAGTAACGCTTATCAATTCTCTAAAACGTACTGGCGGCAAAAAAGGCGTTGCGACCTTATGTATCGGTGGCGGTGAAGCAGTTGCAGTAGCGATTGAGCTTGCTTAAGCTGTTTTAAGATTTCCGTATAGTATGAGCTTTTAGCTAACTCTAAAATTTCAAAACCGTATTGCTATGAGCAATGCGGTTTTTTTATGTCTAAATATTACTAACAGTCTGCTTAGATGTATTCGCGTAAGAAAGCCTTAACTTGATGTCATATAGTGATTGTGCCATTTACAGCCTATTACACACCATTACGTCAAGCGCACACTTTGCTACCTTGCTCATATATCTCGTGCCAAATCGTCCTGTTACGATAACAACAAGTCGAGATAGCGACTGGCTATAATCAATACTATTGCTCAAACAGTTCATATAAGAATATAAACAATCCATTTTATAAAAAGAAATTTATTCATACAAAAGGAAGGTAATAATGAGCCAACTTATTCGTTTAAGAGATATTCAAGCAACTCATCGTGATTTGATCGGTGATGACTATTATGACCCAACTGGCAAAACTGCTTTTGGCGTCAATGAAGAAAAAATTGGTAAAATCGAAGGCGCATTGGTAGAAGATACCACCGGTCGTATTCGTTACTTAATTGTCGATGCAGGTGGCTGGTTTAGTTCAAAAGAAGTATTGGTACCAGCGGGTTTGGCACGTATCGTTGGTGATGACGTATTCTTTGATAGCTTGACCAAATCGCAGGTAGAAGCGATGGAAGTCTATGACCATGATTACCAGTATAGCTATAAAGAGCAGTATGAAAGAGACCGTCAGGCATTTGTCGCTGACAGTATCCCAGAAGCTGAGCGTATGGAAATTGCCGACCATAATTATAATGCGCCAAACACGTTAGAGCTATTAGAAGAACGTCTGACTGTTAATAAAGATCGTATTGTGGCAGGTTTGGTAAAAGTCGGTAAGCATGTCGTTACTGAAGAGCGTAACGTCAATATTGACTTAGAAGAAGAGCATGCCAATATCGAACGCACCAATGTTAATCGCCCAACTGAACGCCGTATCGGTGATATCGATGGCAATCAGACGATCGAAGTTGAGCTAGAAGCTGAGCGTGCTCATGTTAATAAAGAGACTTATGTCGCAGAAGAAGTGAATGTTGGTAAAACGACAGAGCGTCATACTGAAACGATCGTAGATACCATTGAACGTGAAGAGCTAGATGTCGATAACAATGGTAATGTGATTGATCGCGATGGTAACCTGTTTACCCGTGATGATATCACTGCTGAAGATGTACGCCGCGCTCGTGGTATGTAACAAGCTAGGCACTCGTATGGCTTTATAATCTAAATAGTGTTTGTGATTTTGTTATATACTATTTAAATCAATACTATACGACAGCCATTAGCCACTGAGTGATTTGCTCAGTAGATAAGACCAGAGCTCGTCTCTGGTCTTTTTTTATATACAATAATAAGGACAATAGCCATGAATGCTAATAATGAAAATAACTATCCTAATACCAACTATCCTGACTTTACCAATGATACCGCTAGCGGCACGCAAGATGATTTAACCTCATCCGACTTACTATCACCTGAACATAGTCAGAAGCAAGCAATAATAAGCAATCAACAAGAAAGTCTAACCGATACTCATAATGGTAACGGTGGTTATCTAGAATTATTAGAAGAGCGCCCAGTGGTCAACAAAGAGCGCTTGGATGTTGGTAAAGTGACCGTCACCAAGCATTTCCGTACTAAAACCATCCAAGTACCTATCGAGCTGGTAGAAGAGTATATAACAGTACGTACCGATTATCAGGATGCCGAAAGTCAGGATTTATTATCAGGTGATTATGATGATAAAGACATATTGCGTCACGTTGAGCCATCTTTAGATAGTAAAGCCGTCGTTACTATCAATGGTGCGCAGGTTGAGATTGGCGATGAACCAATTGAGATTGTGTTGTCGCGTCAAGTCGCAACCATCACCAAAGACACTTATATCGTACAAGAAGTCGCGATTGCAAAGACCACGCATACGCATACTGATAGCATAGCAGTGGAGCTGAAACATGAAGAGCTTGATGTGATTGAGGAAGGGTTTTTGGCACATGAGCAAAATACTGCTCAGAAAAGATAAGCCCTTATCATTTAAAATTGATGAAAATTAGAGACAGAAAAAGCAACGTTGACGTTGCTTTTTTAGGTTGGGCTGGCTATAGATTATGATTGAGTCTTTTTACATTCATAAGTAGTGACGTTGGCGGTATCTGTGCCAGCAGTACGCATTACGCCCGTTTCACGATCTTGATGGGCAACACGCCACTGTACAAAACCTTCGCTACTATCGATAGCCGTTGCCACTTCAAATACTTCAGGGTTACTGGCATCATTGGTTTTTGTCAAAGTGACTGACCCTTTAGCAGTCGCAAGTACCACTTGGTCAGTATCTTTATAGGTTGCTTCGACCTCTAGCTCAGGAGAGCACAAATAGCTCATTTGAGTAACGCCGCTATTGACCGTAGCCACGGTATCATCCTCAACTACACTAGCTGGTGCATCTACGACCACCTCACTTGGTTCGGCAGGCTCAGCAGACATCGGCACTGCTTGTTCTTCACTGATACCCTCTTCTAAGCTTGGCTCTGTTTCTTGCTTTGGCTGACAGGCAGTCATAGATAATGCGCCCGCCAGTAAAGTGGTAACCACCAAAGAATGACGCCACTGTTTTAATAATGCTACATTCATCATGCTCTCCCAACTAATTATGCTCAACACTATAGCGTGTCAATAAATTGCCGCCTATGTCGCATTTGTAAGCAATTACTACAAGATAGGCAATGATGTTTGATATAGTCAACATACCTTAAAAAGGGCTACAGTACTTCTAGTATAAATTTTTACTGACTATATACGCTTTATATCATATATCTGGCGCAAATATTTATTCAAACCATAAAAAAGTCACTATCTATGATAGATAAGGACTTTTTTATCAGAAAATATTAGCTAGTTACGTTTTAGATTTTACCATGACACTGTTTGTACTTCAGCGCTGAA
>NZ_DATIRM010000077.1:0-4059 GCF_035469765.1 Psychrobacter sp. | reverse complement strand
GCTTGATATGCTGAATTTGGTATATATCCATCATTTAATAGGTGAAGCAGTGAGTGAGCAAGCGCTACGCGATGTGTTAGGGCGTAAAGAGCTGCCAAAATGGTATACCTATATCAATTATCTGCAAGACAGCAATTTGATTACCATGACAGAAGATGAAGACTATGTACTTAAAATGGATTTGAGCAAGATGACCTTGTGGGATTTTTATCGCACTTTGCCTTATCCCTTGCCTATCAAAGATGAGCTTGACGAGATGAGTTTAGAAGACCAAAAACCTTGGCTAAACTCATTGGTCAGTCGCTTTGAAAATACCGAAGCTTATGCTAAAGCACAATTGAATGTGCCGCTCGGCGCTATTTTTGCCCATAGCGAACCACGTAAAAAATCTGCTCATAATAAATTGACTGATGATAAAAACGTTAATGCACAGAATATTAGCTCTCAAAGCGACAACTTTCAACATGAGAGAAATAAATTTTTTAGAAAATCGAGCACTGCTACTTCTCCTCATTTATCACAAGGAGCTGCCGACAATAACGAGGAAATACCGAAATTTGAACCAGTCGCGTATGACAAAGACAGCGATATAGAATGTGATGAGCACAATCGAGAAATCCTCATTCCACAGGATAGCGATGTTGATAAAAACAAGGTAGACGCTCATTACTTTAGCGCTAAAGGCGATATCATTACAGAAGCCGACAATCCAAGCTCGAATTAAATTTTAGAAGAGTCATCGCGCTCTACAAAGCATAAGCCACAACTGTTGCTTATGTTTTGATGGATTATTTACTTTTAATCAGGTAATTTGTTTTTAAGAGCTTTTATGCCGGTATAACTATAAAACATAATGATAAAAACACTACGACTGGCGTTAAAATATAATACGGCTATGATTTGTGGAGCACATAAGATTGGATAAACATCCTGAAAATGGCTGGTTTAAATCTGCATGGCTAGCAATCATGCACAGACTAAAGCCGTTTACTCGGTTATGGTCGCTACAAACCCTTACCAACTTCCCCGATCGCCTGACGAATTTGTGGCAACAATTGATTGGCTCTTATTGGTTTATACCGACTGCGTGTGTATTAGTAGGTATTTTACTCGCTCCCATACTGGTGACCATCGATAAGCATTTTGATCGTGAAATGGTCAAAAATATTACCTTTGCTTTTACCGGCGATGATGATGCCGCGCGCGCCATTATAACTACCATTGCCGGCGCGGTACTTGGCGTAGCAGGTACGACCTTTTCGATTACCATCGCAGTATTATCGATGGCATCTTCGCAATTTGGACCCAGATTACTACGTAACTTTTTGACCGATAAGCCCAATCAATTTGTCTTGGGCGCATTTATTGGTACATTTAGCTATAGTTTGCTAGTATTAAAATCCGTTCATAAATATGACGTCGATTTTGGTGTACCGCAATTGTCGGTAACCTTTGCCATTATTATGGCGATTATTTGTGCCTTACTCTTAGTCTATTTTGTACAGCATATGGTAAATGCCATTCAGGCATCGCATGTGATTCAAGGCGCTAGCAATGTGGCGATTAAAAACATTCATTATTGGTATAACGACCGCTGTGATATCGAGCACCAACGTGATATCGAGCATCATGATGTTAAGCAGTTTCAGCATTGGCCTGCTACGCCTATTTATCCACCGCACTCAGGCTATTTACAACAGATTTATTTTGAGTCGCTCATTACTTTATCGCAAGATTATGGTGGTGTGGTACAGATAAACAGCAGTATAGGTCACTTTGTTACAGACAGAAATGTGATTGGATACTTTTATCAACGTCCATCAGAACATCCATTTAATTTACAGCAAACCAAAACGCCAGATTTGGCCATTGTCCCGCGCGCGCCTGACGGGATTTTTTGGCAACGCTTTGCCGGCTGTATACGTCTTGAGCAGCGCTTAACGCAGTCTAATGATATTGCCTATAGCTTAGGGCAAATGACCGAGATTGCTGTCCGTGCCTTGTCACCTGGTATTAATGACCCAAAAACTGCGGTCAACTGCGTCCAGTCATTAACCAGCTGCCTAAGCATTATGATGCGCTGTCAGCCG
Source organism: Psychrobacter sp. (assembly GCF_035469765.1). Classification (GTDB taxonomy): domain Bacteria; phylum Pseudomonadota; class Gammaproteobacteria; order Pseudomonadales; family Moraxellaceae; genus Psychrobacter. Next base: position 1,969 of record NZ_DATIRM010000077.1, on the reverse strand, counting down.
CCAACGCCTTATCATTTCTATAAACCAATGGATGAAACAGAGACTTCAGACAGTGTCAGCCACCAGAGCCAACAACCTTCAGCCATCCTTGCCGTTGTGACTCATATGCCCAAAATATCAGACTTTATTGATAGCTCACTTGGTGAGATACGGCGTTATGCGGCAGCAGATTTGATGGTACTAAAAGCACTCTGTCAGGCAATGATTGATCTAAATTATTCCCGAGTCAACGAGGCACAGCAGCAGACGCTGGTCCACGAGATAAAACTGATTGAGCGTGCTGGCGCCGATAATTTAAATTATCACCAACTTGCTGATGACTTAACTGCGATGTGTCAACGAGCTCAAAAATTTATTATGAGTAAAGATGCTCAGCATCACTATTTTCATTATGTTAGTGATTTTGATGCACATATCCGTCAAGAACTACAAACCCAATCAAAACAAGTTTGAGCACGGTTAATAACTTTTAATACTTAATTGAGACGCTTTTATGGACCCTACGAGCAGCCTAACCATACTCGAAATCAGCGCGATATTTTTATCTATCACTGCCCTATTAACGTACGTCAATCACCGATTTATTGGACTACCAACGACTATCGGTGTGATGGTTATCTCGATATTATTATCGATCGGGGCGATCTTTTTAGGCTTTTTAGGGTTCGATCAGCTGATCGATTATGAGGTCAGCTTATTAAGGCAACTTGATTTTACTGAAGTCTTACTGGATGGCATGCTCTCGATGCTTTTATTTGCTGCCGCTCTACACGTCAATATAGGTGATTTAAGACGTTATAAGTTGCCCATCGGCATACTTGCCTGCGTCGGTACTTTGGTTTCAGCGCTATTGATTGCTGCCGCTCTGTATATGATGTTGCCATTGTTTGGTTTTGAGCTCTCCTTTTTATGGTGCTTATTGTTTGGGGCTTTGATATCTCCAACCGATCCCATTGCGGTTATGGGCATTTTGGCATCGGCTGGCGCGCCAAAAAGTATAGAGACGGTGATTGCGGGCGAATCACTATTTAATGATGGTATCGGCGTGGTCATCTTTGTGCTGCTGCTCGGCATTTTATCGAGTGGTGATATCCCAACTGCCAATTATGTGGCGCATACCTTGGCAGTAGAAGCTGGTGGTGGTATTGTTTTTGGTTTAGTACTTGGCGCAATTTTATATTACATGCTCAAGAGTATCGATAGCTACCAAGAAGAGGTGCTCTTGACACTAGCAGGTGTCATAGGTGGCTATGCGCTGGCAAGTCATTGGCATCTATCAGGACCGCTTGCGATGGTAATGATGGGACTGATGCTAGGTAATCGCGGGCGAGCACTAGCGATGAGCGATAAAACGCGCCATTACGTTGATTTATTTTGGGAATTGATCGATGAGATTTTAAATGCCATTTTATTTGTATTAATCGGTCTTGAAGTAGTGATGATTGCTTACTCAGCCAATTTGTTTATCGCTGGAGCTTTGACGATTGTAATTGCCCTACTTGCCCGATTTATTGTGGTCGGCATGACTACCAAGACCTTTCATCGGCAGCTTGACTTGCCAGCAGGGGCTTGGAAGGTATTGACGTGGGGCGGACTGCGAGGCGGCATATCGGTGGCGTTAGTACTGCAACTACCAATAGGGGCAGAGCGCGACATCCTATTGGCGCTGACTTATGCGGTAGTTATATTCTCTATTTTGGTACAAGGTTTAAGTGTCGGCAAGGTCGCTAAAAGCATTGGTACGCATAAAAAAACAGCAGAGATATAAGTCCTCAGTCATTTTAGTCAAAAAAAGCCAGTATAAGAAAATCTCTTATACTGGCTTTCTTTATACGCATTTGCATATTGTATTAAGTCTTTATATCAACCCTTTTCGTTTCATATTACGATATACCACCATCACGATAATGATATTCAATACTAATATGACAAGTTTAAACCAATCAAACGGGCTCACAATCAGGTAATA